>DATCLP010000442.1:0-4043 GCA_036563855.1 Steroidobacteraceae bacterium
GTGACGCAGCGCCCCGCACACTTGCTTGACCCTCGTTTTGCGACCTGGGAAGAGGCGTTGCTCGATTCGCTGGATCGCGCGTTGGCGGGGCTGGAGCGTACCTGCGGAGATCTTGCATCTTGCACGTGGGGCCGGCAGAACACGTTGGAGATGCGGCATCCGTTGTCCTCCGCGCTCCCGTTTGCTCGGCTCTGGCTGGATATGCCGTCCGAGCCGCTGCCCGGCGATGCCGCCATGCCGCGCGTGCAGGGCACGCAATTCGGTGCATCCGAACGGCTCGTCGTTTCTCCCGGGCGCGAGCACGAGGGGTTGTTCCAGATGCCGGGCGGGCCGGTCGATCATCCGTTGTCCCCGTTCTATGGTGCGGGCCATTCCTCATGGGCGCAGGGCGAACCGGGACCATTGTTGCCGGAAACCCCGTTATACCGCTTGAGACTCACGCCGGTGCCATGAAGAGCGCGCTACTCCTGTAGACTCCCTGCGCTGCCGGAGACTTTCGCCATTGCGTGTTTGCGGTCGCAGCCGCTATTCGCGGCATCTGTCGCCGCGATCCCCGAGATCTTCGTGCAGCTTTTCTAAGCCCATTTGGAGTTGTCGATGACTGTTCGTTTCGAGGGTACAGCCAATTACGTCGCCACCGAGGATCTGATGATGGCAGTCAATGCGGCCGTCACATTGGGTCGCCCGTTGCTCGTGAAAGGCGAGCCCGGCACGGGCAAGACGCAGCTCGCGGAAGAAATCGCACGCGCGCTCAACCGTCCGCTGTTTCGCTGGCACATCAAGTCCACGACGAAGGCCCAGCAAGGTTTGTACGAATACGACGCTGTGTCCCGATTGCGCGACTCGCAGCTCGGCGATCCCAAAGTCCACGACATCTCCAACTACATCGTGAAGGGCCGGCTGTGGGAGGCCTTCGAGAGCGAGGTCCAGCCGGTGCTGCTCGTCGACGAGATCGACAAGGCCGACATCGAATTTCCGAACGATCTGCTGCACGAGCTCGATCGCATGGAGTTCTATGTGTACGAGACGCGGCAGTGGGTGAAGGCGCGTCATCGTCCGATCATCGTCATCACGAGCAACAACGAGAAGGAGCTTCCCGATGCGTTCTTGCGGCGCTGCTTCTTCCATTACATCCGTTTCCCTGATCCGCCGACGATGGAGCGCATCGTTTCGGTTCACTATCCGAACTTGAAGAAGGAGCTGCTGGCCGAAGCGCTCAGTGCCTTCTTCAGAGTGCGCGAGATGCCGGGGCTCAAGAAAAAGCCGTCGACTTCGGAGCTGCTCGACTGGATCAAACTGCTCGTCGCAGAAGACATTCCGCCGGAAGCCTTGCGGGCAGACGATCCGAAAAAGGCGATTCCGCCGCTCTACGGCGCGCTGCTCAAGAACGAACAGGATGTGCACTTGTTCGAGCAGTTGGTATTCCTGCATCGGCGGCAGGGACGATGAGCGTTTTTTCGTTCGTTCGATAACTGCGCATGCTCGTTCCGTTCTTCTTCAAGTTGCGCGAATTCGGTGTTCCGGTTTCGATCACCGAGTTCCTCGCCTTGCTCGAGGCGCTGGAAGCTCGCGTTGCGAGTGCGAGTGCCGAGGATTTCTATTACCTGTCGCGCGCGTGTCTGGTCAAAGATGAGCGGCACTTCGATCGTTTCGATCGCGCTTTTGCTGTGCACTTCAAAGGGGCCGAGGATCTCTTCGAAGCGGTGATGGCGAAGATCCCGGAGGAGTGGTTGCGCCGGATGGCCGAGCGCACGTTGTCCGAAGAGGAGAAGGCGAAGATCCAGTCGCTCGGCGGCTGGGACAAGCTGATCGAAACGTTGAAGAAGCGGCTCGAGGAGCAAAAGGAACGCCATCAAGGCGGCAACAAGTGGATCGGGACGGCCGGCACTTCGCCGTTCGGGGCGTACGGTTACAACCCGGAAGGCATCCGCATCGGACAGGACGGCTCGCGCCATCGCCGCGCAGTGAAAGTGTGGGATCAGCGGGAGTACCGCAACCTCGCGGATAACGTCGAGCTCGGCACGCGCAACATCAAAATCGCCTTACGGAAGCTCCGCCGCTTCGCGCGCGAAGGCGCGCCCGAGCATCTCGGTCTCGACGGCACGATCGATTCGACGGCGCGCAATGCCGGAATGCTCGATCTCAAGTTCGTTCCCGAGCGGCGCAATGCCGTCAAGGTACTGCTGTTCCTCGATGTCGGCGGATCGATGGACGATCACGTGCGTGTTTGCGAAGAGCTGTTCTCAGCCGCACGTAGCGAGTTCAAGCATCTCGAGTATTTCTATTTCCACAACTTCGTCTATGAATTCCTGTGGAAGGACAATCGCCGGCGCCACGTCGAACGGATTCCAACATTCGAAGTGATGCGCACGTATGGTCACGACTACAAGCTCATTTTCGTGGGCGACGCGACGATGAGTCCGTACGAGATCGTGCAGCCCGGCGGGAGCGTCGAACATTGGAACGAGGAGGCGGGCGCGGTATGGATGCAGCGGCTCACGCGGACATGGCCGCATTACGTATGGCTGAATCCCGAGCCGCGGGAGCGATGGGAGTACACGCCGTCGATTCAGATCACCCGCGAGCTGCTCGAAGACCGCATGTTCCCGCTCACGTTGAGCGGACTCGACGACGCAATCAAGGCGCTCCACTGATCGGCAGAGTATCGCCGATCAGCGCGAGGCGTGCGCATCACGAACCAGCGCGTTGTTGCAGCCGTTTGATGTCTGCCAGAACGGCTTCCGAGTGTCCCTTGGGATTGCCGACCGAGTAGTGCTTGACGATCACGCCCTTGGGGTCGATTAGGAACGTCTCGCGTTTCGCAAATCCCAGAAGGCCCAAGACCCCATAAGTCTTGACGACTTCCTTCTTCGAATCCGCAAGGATCGGGAAGGGCAGGCTGTGCTTTTCGGAGAATTTCTTGTGCGATTCGACGTCGTCGATGCTGATCCCGAGGATCTGCGCGTTCGCTTCCCGAAAAGCGAAGATGTTGTCCCGGAACTCGCACGCTTGAGTCGTGCAGCCGGGGGTGTTGTCCTTGGGATAGAAGTAAAGGGCGACCCATTTGCCGCGATAGTCTTTCAGCTCATGCCACTTGCCATGCTGGTCTTGCAGTCGGAAGTCGGGCGCCACGGAACCCACTGCAGGCGTCTGTGCGCCGGCGAAGCTCACGATCGAAAAGAGCAGCACGAGACCTGCAATCCAAGATTCGAATCGGCGATTGGTTCGGTGCGTCATGAACCCTCCGTTGCGGGGTCTGTGCAAGCCAGTGTGCCATACTAGGCTGAACGCTGCCCAACGGCCGGGCATTGCAACTTGAGCATGGCGCGGTGAGGCCGGATCGGCAAAGCTTGCATGGTCGACGAGAGTAGAACTACCCCCCTGAAAGTCGGACTCGTGCTGCCTGGCGGCGGCGCGCGCGCGGCATATCAGGTTGGTGTTCTGCGCGCGATTGCTGACCTGCTTCCCGCGCGAGCTGCCAATCCGTTTCCCGTCATCACGGGGACATCGGCCGGTGCCGTCAATGCGACCGCAATTGCGGTTCATGCCGAGCGTTTCCGCGTTGCGATCGGCAATCTCGAACGCGTCTGGCGTAACTTCAAAGTCGAGCAGGTGTTCCGCGCGGACACTGCGAGCATGCTGCGCTCGGGTCTGCACTGGCTGCTCGCGATGATGTCGGGCGGGTGGCTCCTACCTCCGCCGCGATCGCTGCTCGACAACACGCCGCTGCGCGAGTTGCTCGCCGAGCATTTCGAATTCTCGAGGGTACAGCGTTCGATCGAGGCAGGTCATCTCGAAGCGCTCGCCATGTCTGCCGCCGGTTACACGAGCGCACGGTCCGTGTCCTTCTATCAATCGAAGCACAACGTCGAGCCGTGGATGCGCATGCGGCGCGAGGGACAGCCGACGCAGTTGTCGCTGGATCATCTGATGGCGAGCGTTGCCGTGCCGTTTCTGTTTCCTCCCGTGCTGCTAGGCCGCGAGTATTACGGGGATGGTGCAATGCGCGAGGCCAATCCTTTCAGCGCGGCGATCCACTTGGG
>DATCLP010000443.1:0-6504 GCA_036563855.1 Steroidobacteraceae bacterium
GAACGGCTCGATGATCCGATAGAACGCGATGCCCAGCGCCGCAGTTACGGCCAATGCGAACGATCGGGCGTAGAACCGGTCGTCGGTTCGCAATCGCGGAGGCGGCGGGGGAAGAGGCGCGCTCATCGGTGAAGTCGCTCCAGGGCTCTCGAGGAGTGCAAATGCTAGCACTCGTTAGGGATCCCACGTATTTGACGTGGGAAGCCGTGAGCCCATTTAGCGGGCGAATGTGCAACGCTGGCATCCGAGAGCGAGCCGGTCGTTGGGATCCGCCGCGCCCGAATGCGGTTCGATTGCTGATCGTGGAATCGGCTACGATCGGTTCGCGGATCGCGCAAGGTTTCTGGAACGCATGAACTTGAATCAGGAGAGCCTATGAACACTCACGCGCCTAGCACCGATAAGTTGGTCGACGACCTGAAGCTGGTCATTCGCGATGCCGAGGCGCTCATCCGGGCGACATCGGCGCAGACCGGAGAGAAGATCCAGGAGATTCGTGCGCGCGCGGAGGAATCCTTGCGCCAGGCGCGCGGCCGCATTGCAGAGATCGAGAACGAGGCGTATCAGCGCGCTCGCGATGTAGCGAACGCAACCGAGGGCTACGTGCGCGAGAATCCGTGGCAATCCATTGGGATTGCTGCAGGCGTGGGTTTGCTCCTCGGTCTGCTGTTAGGCCGCCGTTGAGCAGGCTGCCATGGCGATCGAAAGGCACGAGCATCCGCCGACGACGAACGACGCGGGAATGACGAGCGGGCTGTTCGACTCGGTACGTCGACTGCTCGGCACGCTGGTCGGCATTGCGCACACGCGGTTGCAGCTCCTGACGACGGAGCTGCAGGAAGAGGTGCAGCGCGCCGCTCATTTGCTGCTGTGGGCGTTCGTTGCGCTGTTCGCGGCGATGATGGCGCTGTTCCTGACGGCTTTGACCGTGATCTTCGTGTTCTGGGACACGCATCGGATCGTTGCGGCACTCGCGGTGATCGCCGCGTTCCTTGCAATCGCGATTGCCTCGGTGCTCGTGCTGCAAGCCAAGCTCAAGTCCAAGCCGCCGTTGCTCCACGACACGCTTGCAGAGCTTGCGAAAGACCGCGACAGGCTACGTCATCGCCTATGAGCCTATGAGCGAAAGGGAACGAGAGCTCGCAGCGCGCCGTGCAGCGTTGCTCGCCGAATCGGCGATGCAACGCGAGCAGTTTACGCATCTTGCTCATGATCTCGAAATGCGGCTTGCCGGCATCGACCGCGGGATTCGGGCCGCACGGGCGCTGGCGAAAAAGCCGATCGTGATCGTCGGTGCGATCGCGCTCATTGCGCTGATCGGGCCGAAGCGGCTGTTGCGTTTCGCGACGCGCGGCGCCGCTTTGATCGCAACGGGTCGACGGGTCACCAGGCTATTGCGCTGACCTGCGCGCCTTCCGCAGGCTCTTCAGCTCTCGCCGCGAATCCTTCGCAGGAGCTCTGCGGCATGACGCCTGCTGACCTGCAGCACGGCGCCGCAATCGCGTACGCGCACGACGTACTGGCCGTCCTCGGTGCGTTCGACGGCGGAGATCTGTTTCTCCGCAACGAGCGCGTTGCGATGGATGCGCACGAAGTCGTTCGAGAATTCTTCCGCGAGCGACTTCAAGGATTCGTCGATCAAATCCTCTCCGCCCTTGTGGCGCACCGTGATGTATTTCTGATCGGCGAGAAAGTAATAGATGTCTTCCACCGGAATCAGGCGCAGCTGATCGCCGAGGCGTGCGCAAATGCGTTCGCGCCGCTGCTCCATTCCTGCGGTGCGCGCCACGCGCGTCAAGCGCGATGGCGAGATGCGCGCCGCATGACGAAGCGCGTGGGCGAGCTTTTCCTTGCGCACCGGCTTCAACAGGTAGCCGACGGCTTCCGTTTCGAACGCTTCGACCGCGTATTGATCGTAGGCCGTCGTGAAGATGACGGCGGGCGGATCGGCCAACGTGTCGATGTGACGTGCGACCTCGAGACCGGAGATTCCCGGCATGCGCACATCGAGCAGAACGACATCGGGCTTCAGCTGGCTGCAGAGCTCGAGCGCCTCTTCGCCGTTCGAGGCTTCGCCGATGACTTCGCAATCGCCGATTTCGGAGAGAAGACTGCGCAAGCGCTCACGCGCCGGAGGTTCGTCGTCAACGATCAATATTTTCATACATCAATGACGCTCGATCGCGATTCGGTAAATGGAAAGATGAGCTTCGCACGAAATTCCCCGTCGCTCTGGGTCGTCTCGACCCAGGCGCGCCCGGGCCAGGCAAGCTCGAGGCGCTGACGTATATTCTCGAGCGCCATGCGGTTGCCCTCGCGCTCGCGATAGCCTTGGTGCGCAAGAACCGGATTGCGAACCTCGATTTCGATCCGATCCTGCACGAGCTCGCCGCGAATGTGAATGGTGCCGCCTGCCGGGAGCATCTCGATGCCGTGATAGACCGCGTTCTCGAGCAGTGGTTGAACGATCAGGCAGGGCACTTGCGCGCGAAGCGGCAACTTACCGATGTCCCATTCCACGCGCAGCCGATCGCCGAGGCGCAATTGCTCGATGCGCTCGTGGGTGCGCGCGATCTCGATCTCGTCCTTGAGCGAAATCTGGGTGTGCGCATCGTGCAAGCTCGCACGAAACAGATCGGCGAGATCCTCGATCGCTTGCTCCGCGCGCCCCGGATTCGTACGGGTGAGCGAGGCGATCGTGTTCATACTGTTGAAGAGAAAATGCGGGCGGATCCGCGCCTGCAGCGCGTGAATACGGGCGAGGGCTTCCATCTCGATGCTCCGCTTCCATTCGGCCGTCACGTAGAAGTACCGCAGCGCGAGCGCGCTCACGATGAAGCCCACCGCCATATTCCGCAGGAGAAAGGCCGCGTGGTCGGTCGGAAACACAGTGACTGCCGACTGTAATTCGAACTGTCCGAAGCGGCCGGCTTGATACACGAGCTCGGAGACGATGCCCACGACGGCGACGAGCATTGCGATCGCGACGGCCGACGCGCGACCCGGCGGCATGCGTGCAAGCCATGCGCGCGAACGGCACAGCACCGCCGAACATCCCAAGCCGATCCAGAGCAGGAACAGCGACGTTGCCGCAAGATCGACCCAGAAATTCTGGTGCAGCGATTGCCGCGCGATCGCCATCATGAGCGCGACGAGCTCGACGATGAGCACGACGGCCAATACCGCGGGCGCAGCGCAGAAGTCGGGAAGGAAGGAGTTGGGCGTCTGAGAACGCTGTTCGGGCATGCGCATCACGCGAACACCGGATTCACATACCGCTCTCGAGCGTCACGAGCTGTCTTTCGCATCGCGCGCCCGGGCAAACATAGCGTCTTTGAGGCGAAACAGCGTTGAGATGTCTTCGTCTCCGTGACCTTGCTCGATCAGCCGCCGATAGTGCACGAGCGTCATTTCGACGATCGGAAGCTGCACGCCGAAGCGCGCGGCCATGGCGCGGCAGATCTGCAGATCCTTCTCGTGCAGGCGGACGCGAAAGCCGGGCGGATAGCTGTTCTTGACGATGTTCGGCGCGCGGTGCACGAAGTACCAGCTCGAACCCGCGCCTTTGCCGAGCGTGTCGATCAATTTTTCGAGCGGTAGATCCTGCGCTTTCGCGAAGGCCATCGCTTCGGCAACGGCCTGAATGATTCCGGCGCACATGATCTGATTGGTGGCTTTTGCGGCCTGGCCCGATCCGGTCGGACCGAAATGCGCGATCGTGCGGCCGAGCGCTTCGAGCACGGGACGTGCGCGCTCGAACGCACGCTCATCGCCGCCGACCATGATGGCGAGCGTGCCGTCGCGCGCACCTTCGACGCCTCCGCTGACGGGCGCGTCGAGAAAATCGGCGCCGCGTTCCCGCAACCGATGCGCCGCTGTGCGTGCCGTATCGGCACTGACCGTGGAGCAATCGATGACTAGCGTTTCGGGTTTGATGGTCGGTAGCAACGCGTCGATGACCGCAAGCACGTCGGCGTCGGCCGAAACGCACATCACGATGGTGTCGCAGAGCGTTGGTAGCTCGTCCGGCGCCGCCGCAGCGTGCACGCCGGTTTGTGCCGCAAAGTCCCGCGCCTTTTCGGCGGTGCGATTCCACACGGCACTCAGCATGCCGGCGCGATGCAGGTTGCGGGCCATGCCCAAGCCCATTGCGCCGAGTCCGATGAATCCCACGCGCACGGGCGCCACTGTTGCGTTCACGTCGATCCAAATAGAGCAAAAAGCCGCAAAGTCGGCTGGCTCTATGTGACAGAAGCCGGGGCGGCGATCAAGTCGCCGCCCCGATCGAGGGGGTTAGTTGCAGAGCGCTTCCATCGCCGCACGCGCCGAATTGCGCGCTGCGTCGATCTCGGCATCGGTGAGATAGCGCCGCTCGTTGTTGGGGAGCGTTTCGTACAGGCGCTGAGAGCTCATATACCGGTCGTACCGCTCGCGGGCCTTCACGCAGCGCTCGGCTTTGTCCTTCGCGGTCAGTTCCGCAGCTGCCCGTTGATCCGCCTTCGCAGTGGCTGCTTCGCGGCGTGCCTTGTCCGCTTCCTGCATGCGCTCCATCTCGGCTGCTTGCCGCGCCTGGGCCTCCACGACGTCCGTCTTCTTCGTCCTCACGTCGAGGCGCTCCGCAGGCAGCGTGCGAGGCTTGTCGGTGTAAAGAACGTTGCCCTTTTCGTCCGTGTACCGGTACACGTCTGCCAGGGCCAACTGCGCAGTCAGCGCATAGGCGGCGAGCGCGAGCGTCGGTAGCAGTGCAGTTCGCATGGCGTGCTCCATCCAAATCAAAAGGCTGTAGGCCGTGGGCTGTCGGCTATGTAGGCCGCAGACCAGCGTCCCGCCTCCAACCCCACGTCCGGAGCCCGGCAAATCGCTAATCGCTCCAAGAGCTTGCGCCGCATGGGACCGGCGAAAGGGCTTGTGAGAGTGTAGCAGCCGGCCCTTCGGAAATAGCCAAAGCGACGTCTGTCATAAGCTGCAACTGTGGACTGGATCACGAAGCTGCCGGCTGAACGCCCGGAGTCCGGAAAAGAAAACGGGCGCTGAAGCGCGCCCGTTTTCTCGTATCGCCAGGGGATTGGGGGGAGGCCTGGCGCTACCGCTCTCAGAGGTTGTAGCCCCGCTCGTCGTGCAGGCTGAGGTCGAGACCCTCGAGTTCCTGCTCGGACGTGACGCGCAGGCCCACGATCACATCCACGACCTTCAGGATCACGAAGGTGAGGACACCGGTGTAGACGATCGTGAAGAGCACGCTCTTCGTCTGGATCCACACCTGGCTTGCGATCGTCGCGCCCTCGGCAGGTTCCCACACGCCGCCCAGCGACGGGAAGGCGAACACGCCGGTCAGAATCGCGCCGACGATGCCGGCGATACCGTGGACGCCAAAGACGTCGAGCGAGTCGTCGTAGCCGAGCGCGCGCTTGACGGAGGTCGAGAAGATGAAGGCGAGCACGCCGGCCGCGATACCGATGACGAGTGCGCCAGCCGGCCCGACAGTGCCTGCCGCAGGCGTAATACCGACGAGGCCTGCAACTGCGCCCGAAGCGATGCCGAGCAACGAAGGCTTACCGTGCTTGATCCATTCCGCCACCATCCATGCGAGCGCTGCAGTGCCCGTGCAGATTTGCGTGACGAGCATCGCCATGCCTGCACTCTGGCCTGCCGCGAGCGCGCTGCCCGCGTTGAAGCCGAACCAGCCGACCCAGAGCATGGAAGCGCCGGTGAGCGTCAGCGCGAGGTTGTGCGGCGGCATGGCCGTCGTCGGATAACCGGTGCGCTTGCCGAGCACGAGTGCTGCGATCAATCCAGCAACGCCGGCGTTGATGTGAACCACCGTGCCGCCCGCGAAATCGAGCACGCCCCAATCCCACATCAGCGCGCCGTCGCCGCTCCACACCATGTGCACCATCGGCACGTAGCAGATCGTGATCCACAGGCCGAGGAACAAGAGCACCGCCGAGAATTTCATGCGCTCCGCGAACGCGCCTACCACGAGGGCAGGCGTGATGATGGCGAACGTCATCTGGAAGGTGGCGAACACCGATTCGGGAATCGTGCCGACCAGCGATTCGAGCGTTACGCCGCTGAAGAACGCCTTATCGAATCCGCCGATGATGGAGTTCAATCCGAGCACGCCCGCTTCCATACCTGTCGTGTCGAACGCCATGCTGTAGCCGTAGATCGTCCACAGCACCGTCGCAAGTCCCGCTACGGCAATACACTGCATTAGCACGGAGAGGATGTTCTTCGCTCGCACCATGCCGCCGTAGAAGAGCGCAAGTCCGGGCAGCGTCATGAACAGCACGAGCACCGTCGCGGTGAGCATCCACGCCGTGTCGCCGGTGTCGAGCGTCGGCGCCTCGTCTGCTTCTTCTGCTGCGGCCGCTTCCGCTGCTGGTGCCGCTTCCGCCGCGGCTGTTTCCGCCGCTGCCGCTTCGATCGGCGCGTCTTGAGCCAAGCTCAAGTCCGGCCCGATGAGCGCAAACGCGAGCAGCGCCACGCTCCACAGGTAAGTGA
>DATCLP010000444.1:0-1520 GCA_036563855.1 Steroidobacteraceae bacterium
TGGGGCAGCGGCGTCGATTTCGGTCCGGGCAAGCCGACGACCGAAGTGGACGTCTACACGGGCTATGCAAACAGTGTCGGCGACCTCGGTTACGACTTCGGTATCAACTACTACGCGTACCCCGGTGCCAGCGACCTCAACTTCGCTGAGCTCTACGCCAAGGTGAGCTACAAGATCGTCAGCGGCGGCGTGTACTACTCGAACGATTTCGGCGGCACGGATGAAAGCGCCTTTTATATTTACGGCGATGTGTCGATTCCGGCCGGTCCGCTCTCGATCGACTTGCATGCAGGTCTCTCGGACGGCGACGGCGTCGTTGCAACGTACGGCTTCGTTTCCGAAGACAACTACACCGACTACGCGATCGGCCTGAGCTACTCCGCGAACAACTTCACGCTCGGTTTGAAGTGGATCGCGTTCGACGCGGGCGATGACGGCTCGGACGATCGAGTCGTCTTGTCGATCTCGACTTCGTTCCCCTGGGAATAACGAAACGATCTCGAGCGGTTTAAAGTGATTGAGCCCGGTGAGTGACCTCTCACCGGGCTTTTTTCTTTCGTTCGATCAGTCGAGCGATTTCAGCACATCGCGCAACGTCGTGATGAGCTGATCGATGTGCTTCGGCTCGATGATGAGCGGCGGCGACAGAGCCACGATGTCGCCGGTCACGCGAATCAGAATGCCTTTCTCGAATGCTTTCACGAGTGCTTCGAAGCCGCGTGCGCCGGGCGCCCCGCTACGAGGTTCGAGCTCGATGCCGGCGACGAGACCCACATTACGGATGTCGATGACGTTGGGCACATCGCGTAGCGAGTGCACCGCGTCTTCCCACTTTTGCGCGAGCTGTGCGCCGCGCGTGAGCAGACCTTCGCGCTCGTAGATCTCTTGGGCTGCGATGCCCGCGGCGCAAGCGACCGGATGTCCAGAGTACGTGTAGCCGTGGAACAGCTCGATCGCGTGCTCGGGTCCTTGCATGAAGGCGTCGTAGATCTCCTTGCGCACGAACACGGCGCCCATCGGCACGGCGCCGTTCGTCAAACCTTTTGCAGTGGTGATGATGTCCGGCGTCACACCGAAATAAGTCGCACCGAACGGAGCGCCGAGCCGGCCGAAGCCGGTGATCACTTCGTCGAAGATCAAGAGAATGCCGTACTTGTCGCAGATCGAGCGCAAACGCTGCAAATAACCTTGCGGCGGCAGGATGACGCCCGCCGAACCGGCCACGGGCTCGACGATCACGGCCGCGATCGTGGAGGCATCGTGCAATGCGACGAGCCGCTCCAAGTCATCCGCAAGATGTGCGCCCCACTGCGGGATGCCGCGCGAAAACGCGTTGTGTTCGAGATCGAACGTGTGGCGCAAATGATCGACGCCGGGCAGGAGACTGCCGAAGAACTTGCGGTTGTTCACCATGCCGCCGACGGAGATGCCGCCGAAACCGACGCCGTGATAGCCCTTCTCGCGGCCGATCAAGCGTTGACGTGACGCCTCGCCTCGGACTCGGTGATAAGCAATTGCGA
>DATCLP010000445.1:0-2599 GCA_036563855.1 Steroidobacteraceae bacterium
TTCCCAAGCTTCTAGCGATGCGGCGAATCGTCGCTGAACCCGCCGCGCATGGACTGATCTTCGCTCCGATCGCCAATCAGCCTTATTTCGTGAAAGTCGACACCGGCGGTCAGATCGATCTGCACGTTGCCGCGGAGCTCGCCGATCTTCCGAAGGAAGAGCTCTTGGCGCTCAACCCTGCATTCAATCATTGGGTGACCGATCCGGACGGTCCGCATCACCTGCTCGTGCCGGTCGATCGGCATGAGCGCTTCGTTGCCGCGCTCGCGGAGCTACCGCCCAGCAAGCGCGTGCGCGTCGTGTATCACCGTGTGCGGCAGGGCGATACGCTGAGCGCCATTGCAAGCAAGTACGGCGTCTCGGTCGACGCCATTCGCACTGCGAACAAAATTCGAGGCTCCCTGATCCATCCGGGCCAGGACCTCCTCATCACTGCTGTTCCGCCGAGCGACGGAAGAGATCTGCGTATTGCGCGCAACGAACCGGCACCTCGCATCTCTGCAACGGGCGACGGTCACCACCGCGTGCGCCGCGGCGATACGCTCTGGAGCATTGCACGCGCGCACGGCGTCAGCCTGGATCATCTCGCACGCGTGAATGGTCTGAATCGAGACGGTACGTTGTCAGTCGGCCAGGTGCTCAAGATTCCGGGCACTGCAACGCTCGCATCGACCGATCCGAGCGCGGTGACTCCGACGCCGATGACGTACGTCGTGCGGGCCGGCGACACCCTCTCGCGCATCGCAAGCCGGTTCCGCGTCAGTCTCACTGACCTGCTGACCTGGAACAATCTCGACATCAACAACGTCATAAAGCCCGGCCAGCGGCTGGTCATGTACGTGAATAGGTCGGGCACCTAAGAGACTGAAGGCTGAAGACTGAAGGCTGAAGGAAGAGCGCGCGCTCCGCGCACTTGCTGTTGCCTGTAGCCTGTCGCCTGTAGCCTCTACGTACGGCACAATACGCGCCTTTCAGACCATCGGAGGCTGCGTATGGGCTTTCTCGCCGGCAAGCGTGCACTGATCATCGGGCTTGCATCCGAACGCTCCATCGCGTACGGGATCGCGAGCGCCATGCGCCGCGAAGGCGCGGAGCTCGCATTCAGCTACCAGGACCGCTTCAAGGACCGTGTCGAATCGATCGCGCGCGAGTTCGGGTCCGAAATCGCCTTCGAAATGGACGTGGGAAGCGATGCCAGCATCGATTCGGCGTTCGCGAAGCTCAAGCAATCCTGGGATGGGCTCGACATCGTCGTGCACGCCGTCGCGTTTGCTCCCAGCGATGCGATTCGCGGCGGGTTCCTGGAGTCCACGACCCGCGAAAACTTCCGCATTGCGCACGACATCTCGAGCTACAGCCTCACGGCGGTCGCGAAGGCAGCAGTCCCGATGATGGAAGGCCGCGCAGGGGCATTCGTGACGCTCTCGTACTTGGGCGCAGTGCGATCGCTGCCGAGCTACAACGTCATGGGACTGGCGAAAGCCAGCCTCGAAGCGAGCGTTCGGTTCCTTGCGGCGGATCTGGGCCCGCGCGGCATCCGCGTCAACGCTATTTCAGCCGGACCGATCAAGACGCTGGCGGCTGCCGGAATCGGCGGCTTCCGCTCGATTCTCAAGCACGTTGCCCAAGTCGCACCATTGCGGAGGAGTGTCACGATCGAGGACGTCGGCAACGCAGCCGCGTTCCTTTGTTCGGATCTCGCAGCCGGCATCACGGGCGAGGTGGTTTACGTCGATGCCGGATTCAATACGGTGGGGATGGCGCTGACGGACGCCGACTGAGGGCTCCCTGTTACTCGTTCCCTATTCGAATATTCTCTCGTTCCGCTGAATGCTGGCGTTGCGTTCGGCTTCGGTTAGGTACGCGTCGAACTCGCCGTTGCCTCGCGACACGGCGACTTGACGTTGCCTCCTGTCGCGGTCTTGAGCGGGCTCCGTCGAAGGATCGGGCGAACGTACGGCATATAGCGCCCAGACGGCGTAATTGCCATCGTCCGTCATCACGCCCGCGATATGCGGCTTCTCTTCGCTCACCTGCGTGCGCGGTATGTCGAACGCAGCACGCAGCACGGCCTGCGGCGCCAACTGATCTTGGCGCGTAACGAACCGGCGGCCCGCCGGCTGCAGCTTCAAACTCGACATGATTTGAGACCACGCCTCGCCCTGCTGCAGCCGTGCGACGATCTCCGCGCCTTGGCTGGCCGCGGCATCGCGCATCGCCTGCCGCCGCAATTGCTCCTCGATTTGAGCGCGCACTTCAGCGAGCGGCTTCGGCTCAGCAGGCTTGTGATTCTTGACGCGCAATACGACGGCGCGGTTGTCGTCAACGACGACCAGCGGACTGTTCTGGCCGCGCTCCAGCACGTCCTCGCTGAACGCGGCTTCGATCACTTCCCGGTTGTCGCCGAATTCTCCGCCGCCTTCGCGCGTAAAGCCTTCGACCGTCTTGATCTCCAACCCGAGCGATGTCGCCACCGGCTCGAGCGTCGTAAGCGCCGCAAACGCTTGCTCATCGAGCTTCTGGGATTGGTCGATGAAGATCGATTCCGCACGGTCTCTGCGATATTCGGATTCGAGCTCCGCGCGCGCCTCCTCGAAGC
>DATCLP010000446.1:0-3371 GCA_036563855.1 Steroidobacteraceae bacterium
GGTTATTGCGGCGGAGCGACTCCCAGCGCCGACGGCTCGCAAATCGTGCTGTCGCTTGCGCGGATGCGGCGAGTGCGCGCAGTCGATCCGCACAATTACACGATGATTGCCGAGGCCGGCTGCGTGCTCGCCGACGTACAAGCGGCTGCGGCAGCCGTCGATCGGCTGTTTCCGCTGAGTCTCGGATCCGAGGGCTCTTGTCAATTGGGCGGCAACCTGTCGACGAACGCCGGCGGTACCGCGGTCTTGCGGTACGGGATGATGCGCGATCTGGTGCTGGGGCTCGAGGTGGTGCTGCCCGACGGGCGCGTACTCGATGCGCTGAAATCTTTGCGCAAGGACAACACGGGATACGATCTACGCGATCTGTTCATCGGGGCCGAAGGCACGCTCGGCGTGATCACGGCTGCCGCGATCAAACTGTTCTCGCGTCCGGTCAACATCGTGACCGCATTCGTCGCGGTACCCGACCCGCAAGCTGCCGTTGCGTTGCTGTCGCGGCTACGTTCGTCGACCGGCGATCTCATCTCGACGTTCGAGCTCGTCCCGCGCATCGGGATCGATTTGGTCACGCAACACATCCCGCAAACGAGCGATCCGTTCGATGAGCGCTACGATTGGTACGTCCTCGTCGAAGTCGGCGCCGGCAAGCACGTGACGAGTTTGCGCGACGCAATGGAGAACGAGCTTGCAAGCGCCATCGAAGCCAGCGAAGCGATCAATGCCGTGTTCGCCGAAAGCGAAGCGCAACGCGAAGCGCTGTGGCGTCTGCGCGAAACGATTCCGGAAGCGCAGCGGCTGGACGGAGCCAGCATCAAGCACGACATTTCCATCACCACGACGAAGCTGCCGCGCTTCATCGTCGAGGGCTCCGCCGCGATTTTGGAGATCGCACCGCGCGGCCGCATCGTCGCCTACGGCCATTTGGGCGACGGCAACCTGCACTTCAATGTCAACCAATCGCACGATCAGCCGGCCGACGAATTCCTTGCGCTCGCGCCGCGCATTCACCGTGCCGTGCACGACCTGGTGGCACGTTACGGCGGCAGCTTCAGCGCCGAGCACGGCATCGGGCAACTCAAACGCGACGAGCTAGTGCGTTACAAGGATCCGGTCGCAGTCGAGCTCATGCGCTCGATCAAACGAACGCTCGATCCGCACGGAATCATGAATCCGGGCAAGGTCCTCTAACGGCAAGCCGGAAGCGCGCGGAATGAACGATCCGCTCCTCGCGCGGCCGGAACTTTCCGATACGCGATTCGTTGCTCGCGCATCCCCCCTCGTGAGACTCGTATGGTGATTTGCAATCGGCGCAGTTTCATGGGCGCTGCGAGGCCGCTGGCCGCTGCGCTCGCCTTTACGTTCGCGGCAACGGTCACGCTTGCTCAGGACGCCGAGGACATCGTCGACGGTGCGATCACCGAACGCGTTCTGGAAAACGGCACGCCGCGCGAAGCTCCGCAGCGATGGAGCCACACCGGGCTCTTGCGAGGACGCGACCTGTCGCCGTTCGGGCTGTTGCGGCTCGACATGTTGCCGGCGCACACCGCAGACGCCGAAGCCGGCACGTGGGCCTTCGAGATTCTGTACTCCTATCAGAACACGTTCGTCATGAGCGAGAACGTTCGCGACTACCTCGGGCAACGCAACATCGGACGGCAGCCGTTGCGTCCGGAAGATGCCGCGGCGCTTTTGGCTCTACCCGGGGATGCGTACTACGTCGACGGGGAAGTCGGATACGCCGATCTCATCGTCCAGCATCGTATCAACGATTATTGGAGCGTGTACCTCACGATGCCGTACATCCATTACGGCTCGGGCATGCTCGACAGCACGATCGAGTCGTTTCACGACACTTTCGGATTCAGCCAGCAAGGACGCGACCTCGTGGCGCGCAATCAATTCCAGATCGTTTACGGCATCGGCGACGTGAGATTTGCCATGCTCGATCGGGACACCGAAGGCGGTTTCGGCGATCCAGTGCTCGGAATTCGCTATTCGCTTCCGGAGCCGCGCTTCGGTTGGGACGTCGTCGTCGAGCTTGCTGCCAAGTTCGCGATCGAGGGCGAACGTTTCTTGTTGTCGACCGGCCGGCATGATTACGGCGCACAAATCACTTTGCAGCGCCGTCTGGGCGAAACCGGTCGTCATGCAGTTTATTTGAGCGGCAGCGGCGTGTATTACGCCGGCGGTCCCGAGATTCCGGGCGACAAATCAGAGCTCATTCCGACGTTGATCGTCGGTTATAGCTACGGTCTGACGCCGACCACGAGCGTCATCTTGCAAGGCTACGCGAGCGAAAGCGTCATTCAGAAGACCACGCTCGAGGAACTGAAGGAAGAAAAGTACCAATTGAGTCTCGGCGTGCAGTCGCGCGGCAAGAACATCCTCTGGAGCCTCGCTGTCACCGAAAACGTCTCCAATTTCAACAACACGCCCGACATCGGCGTGCAAGCCGGCATTGCGTATATGCCGAGGGCGAAGTGAACTGAGGGCAATGGGCTACGGGCGACGGGCAACGGTTAGACGAGAACGAAGCAAATCCGAGCGCTCTTCGGGGCTAACAGTGCCGCACCGCTCATGCGCTTTGAGGAATCATGTCGCAACAGCAGATGGCAATCTGCCTGAGAGCAGCGCTTCCGACCGTCGCCCGTGACCCGTCGTCCGTCGCCCGCGGCGCTTCAGCTTCCCACTCTCCCGCCGCCCTCGCGGCGCACTGCAATTACGCTCGCGCGCGGTTGCGACGTCCCGCCGTCCGGCCAATGACTCTTCGGCTCTTCCACGCTGCCGTTCTCCCCGGGATGTTGAATGCTGAAGAACAGAGTTTCGTTGTCGGGCGTGAATTGAACGCCGCAGATTTCCGCGCCGATCGGTCCACTCATGAATTGTTGAAGCTTGCCGCGCTCGGGCCCGGTCGTCGGGCACACCCAGCATCCGTCGTTCATGCCGAGCACCTGCGCACCGTCGGTCACGATCCAGAGATTGCCCGCCTGATCGAAACCGAGATTGTCGGGCGAGCCGATCGCGCTCAGCTCGCTTGCATTTGCATAACCGCCGAAGTACGTGTCTTCGCTCGATAGCTTGGCGGGCTGCAAGTCTTCGAGATTGGTGATGAGTCTGCCGCGCTTCGGGTCGCCGGCCAGGATGAAGACTTCCCAACTGAATTCGAGCGCGGTGTGATCGTCGCCTTCTTCGCGGATTTCGATGATGTGACCGTATTGATTCTTGCTGCGCGGGTTCGCAGCGTTCGGCGCATAGTCGACGTCGCGGCCCGCGTACGTGCGCACCGCTGCCTCGCTCGTGCGCGAATCGTTGCGCGTGCATGCGACATATATACGTCCGGTGTGCGGATGTACCTCGATGTCTTCAGG
>DATCLP010000447.1:0-2093 GCA_036563855.1 Steroidobacteraceae bacterium
GGCCATCACTGCGTGGCCAGCATCTACCCGGAAATCTCATCGCCGGCGGACTTGTATCTCGAAGGCTCGGACCAGCATCGCGGCTGGTTCCACAGCTCGTTGCTGACGTCGGTCGCGCTTCACAATCGAGCGCCGTATCGCGCCGTGCTGACGCACGGGTTCACGATCGACGAGAAGGGCCGCAAGATGTCGAAGTCGCTTGGCAACGTCATCCTGCCGCAAAAGGTCGTCGGGACGCTCGGCGCGGATGTGTTGCGGCTGTGGATCGCTGCGACCGACTACTCGAACGAGATGAGCCTCTCGGACGAGATCTTGAAGCGCATCGCGGAGTCCTATCGGCGCATTCGCAATACCGCGCGCTTCATTCTCGGAAATCTCGCAGGCTTCGATCCGGCGCGGGATCAGCTACCGATCGAACAATTGGTGGCGGTCGACCGTTGGGCGCTCAAGCGCACGCAGCAATTGCAGAACGAGGTCATCGAGGCTTACCGCAACTACCAGTTCCATCTCATTTATCAGAAGGTGCACAACTTCTGCACGGTCGATCTCGGCGGCTTCTATCTCGATGTGCTGAAGGATCGGCTGTACACGACGGGAGCGAAGTCCGCGCCGCGCCGTTCGGCGCAGACGGCGATGTACTGGATCATCGAGGCGATGGTTCGCTGGCTGGCGCCGATTCTGTCGTTCACGGCGGATGAGATTTGGCGGTATATGCCCGGCGAGCGCAGCGAATCGGTATTCCTCGAAACGTGGGTCGAGCTTCCGGTCGGTGCGAATGCGCCGCTCGAGATCGATTGGGATACGGTACTTGCGGTTCGATCGGTCGTGACGCGCGAGCTCGAGAGGCTGCGCAATGCCGATGCCATCGGCGCGCCGCTCGATGCCGAAGTCGATCTGTATTGCGAGCCGGAGCTCGAGCGCACGTTGCGGACCTTCGAGGACGAGCTGCACTTTGCGTTCATCACGTCGGACGCGAGAGTGCATCCGGCCGCGGAGCGGCCGGCCGACGCGGTTCCGGCGGAGGAGGGCGACGGTAATTTGTTGTGGATCGTCGCGCGCCCGAGCGAGTACGGAAAGTGCGTGCGGTGCTGGCACAAGCGTGCGGATTACGGTGCGGATCCGCGGCATCCGGAATTGTGCGGACGCTGCGTACTCAACGTCGAGGGTCCGGGCGAAGAGCGGCGGTGGACGTGATGCGTCCCTCGTAATTCGTGATCCGTGATTCGTGATTCGTAAAGGGATGACAGAGGCGGGTTGATGGCGAATTCGTTGTCGAAGGTGTGGTTCACGCCGACTCGCGGTGCGAGCAACTGGCTGTGGCTGTCGTTCTTCGTCGTGATCCTGGATCAAGCGACGAAGGCGCTCGTCGTCGGTGCCGTCAAGATGAAGAGCAGCATCGAGCTGCTGCCGTTCCTCGACATCGTCTATCTCGAGAATCGCGGCGCAGCTTTCAGCATCCTGCACGATGCAGGCGGCTGGCAGCGTTGGTTTTTCATCGTCCTGGCGTTGGTCGTGAGCGTTGCCCTCATGCTGTGGCTGCGCAAGCTCCGAACGTCCGAGCATTTGATTCTCGCGATCGGGATTTCGCTCGTGCTCGGCGGCGCGCTCGGCAACGTGATCGATCGCGTTTGGCATTCGTACGTCATCGATTTCATTTATTTCCATTGGAAGGACTGGTATTTCCCAGCCTTCAACGTGGCCGATTCGGCAATCACCATCGGCGCCATTTGTCTGCTCATCGACGCGTTCCTGGAGAGCGGACGCGAGAAGAAGAAGGCAAGCGGCGAGCGACGGGTGGCCGACGAAGGCCGGTAACCGCTCATGCAAATCTTTTTAGCCAATCCGCGCGGGTTCTGTGCCGGGGTCGATCGGGCGATCGAGATCGTCGAGCGCGCGATCGAGCTGTTCGGCGCGCCGATCTACGTGCGGCACGAGGTCGTGCACAACCGCTACGTGGTCGATCGTCTGCGTAGCATGGGCGCAGTGTTCGTCGAGGAGCTGCACGAAGTCCCCGATGACGCGACGGTGATTTTCAGCGCACATGGCGTCTCGCGCGCAGTGCAGGAGGAAGCGAGGCGACGTGAGCTCAAGGT
>DATCLP010000448.1:0-3184 GCA_036563855.1 Steroidobacteraceae bacterium
GAGGAGCCCATGCGAGACCACACGAAGCTGAAGGCATTCGGACTGGCTGACCGGCTGGTTCTCGAAACTTACAACGTGACGCGCCGATTCCCGGAGGAAGAGCGATTCGGACTTTGCAGCCAAATGCGGCGTGCCGCCGTCTCGATTGGCACGAACATCGTTGAGGCGGCTGCGCGACCATCTCAGGGCGAATACCTGCGCCTGCTGTCGGTCGCATATTCGTCGGCTAAAGAGCTGCAGTACGAAATTTCGATTGCAGCTCGACTGAACTACCTGGACCCAGACGCAGAAAAGGACCTGAGCAGACACGCGCTCGAAACGTCGAAAGCGCTGTGGGCGCTGATCGCCGCAATTCGCAGGGCCGGTTCGCGGTAGCCGGCTTGCTGTCGCCTGTAGCCTGTCGCCTGTAGCCTAGCTATCGCGCCCTCACCGCGCACGGTAGCCCGACGTAATCGGATACCTCCAATCCCGCCCGAACGCACGGTGACTGATTCTCACACCCGGCGGTGCTTGGCGGCGCTTGTATTCGTTGCGTTTCACCATTTCGAGCACGCGGCCGACGGTGGCGCGCTCGAAGCCGCGGGCGGTGATTTCGTCCACCGACAAATCCTCTTCGATGAAGAGCTCGAGAATCGGGTCGAGAATCTCGTACGGCGGAAGAGAATCCGTGTCCTTTTGATCCGGGCGTAGCTCGGCCGACGGCGGCCGTTCGAGGACGCGCGGCGGTATCGCAGGCGAAATCGAATTGCGATAGCGAGCGAGACGATAGACGAGCAGCTTGCTGCAATCCTTGATCGGCGCGAATCCGCCGGCCATATCGCCATAGAGCGTCGCATAGCCGACGGCCATCTCGCTCTTGTTACCGGTCGTGAGCACCATGCGCCCGGTCTTGTTCGAGATCGCCATGAGCAAGAGGCCGCGGCAACGCGACTGAATGTTCTCCTCGGTCGCATCGGGCTCGCGTCCCTCGAACACTTCCTTGAGCGCGTCGAGCGCAGCGGTGAACATCCCTTCGATCGAGATCACGTTGTAGCGCACGTTGAGAAGGCGCGCCTGCGTAGCTGCATCCTCGAGGCTCATTTGCGAGGTGTAACGCGAAGGCATCATCACCGCGTGCACGCGTTCGGCGCCCAGAGCATCGACGGCAATCGTCAATGTGAGCGCCGAATCGACACCGCCCGACAATCCCAATACCACGCCGGGGAACCCATGTTTGCCGACGTAATCGCGCACGCCGAGAACCAGCGCGTTGTAGACGCTCGCTTCTTCCGGTAACTCGGGCTCGACGTGTCCTGGTTTCGGGCGCGCTTTTCCGTCGACCAGCTCGATCTCGGCAAGCTCGATCGCTTCCTTGAAAGGCGTGAGGCGCTGCACGACCTCTCCCATCTCGTTCATGACGAACGAGCCGCCGTCGAAAACGAGCTCATCCTGGCCGCCCAACATGTTGACGTAGACGACGGGTAGCCCGCATTCGCGCACGCGCTCGCGGACAACTTTCTCGCGTCGCTCCTGGTATCGCAGCGAATATGGCGAGCCGTTGATCACGACGAGCAATTGCGCGCCGGCTTCTTTCGCAGCACGCGCCGGTCCCGGCTCCCAGATGTCTTCACAAATAAGCGTTGCGATACGAATGCCTTTGATCTCGACGATGCGTGTTTCGCGTCCTGGCTTGAAATAACGTTTCTCGTCGAAAACTGCGTAGTTCGGCAGCTCCTGCTTTCGATAATTCGCCAGCACGCGGCCGTCGCGAATCACTACTGCAGCGTTATAGATCGCTCCTTCCGCATACTCCGGGTAGCCGACCATGACCGCGGTCCCAGAAGTCTCCGCGCGCACCCGCTCGAGCGCTGCATTCACCTGACGCCGCAAACCCTTGTGAAACAGCAAGTCCTCGGGTGGATAGCCGCAAAGCGTGAGCTCGGGGAAAAGAACCAAATCGGCCTGCAGCCGATCGCGGGCCTCGGCTGCGCCGGCGATCACGCGCTGCGTGTTGCCCGCGACGTCGCCGACGAACAAGTTGATCTGGGCGAGAGCGATACGAAGGGTGGACATGAAACGATCGCGTGCGCGGGTTCGGGCAGCGGATTATTACGCCCGTTTAAGCGCAGCGAAAGCCTCGCAGAACTGTGACGATACTCGCAAACAAGGAGCGGCTAAACCGTAATCTGATATTACCGGCCCGAGCGATCCCGTTATGGCAGTCTGGCAGGAAAAGTTCCGCGCATTCGGTATCCATCTTGCGGTCACGCTGCTCGTCGCAGCGGTCGCTGCTGCGCTCTTCTTCGGCATCTGGTTCCGCGACCCCTTCGACGAGATGCTCGGGGGCTTGAAGCTCCTGCTGCTCCTGATCGGATGCGACGTTGCGCTCGGACCGCTCATCTCGCTCGTCATCTACAACAGCCGCAAGCCCCGGCGCCAACTGGTCTTCGATTACACGCTCGTCGGCATCGTCCAGCTTGCGGCGCTCGTGTACGGGATGACCGTTTCGTTCAATGCGCGACCCGTCTATGTCGTCTTTGCAACGGATCGTCTAGAAGTCATCACGGCGGCCGAAATAGCGCCGCAGGATCTCAAAGAGGCAAGGCTCGAGCAGTTCCGGGAACTGCCTGTATGGGGCCCTGCTCTAGCTGCCGCTCGAGTCGAGGAGAAGGATCAGCAAGACGCGCTCGATTGGGCGCTTGCGGGGAAGGACATCACCGTGCGGCCCAAATTCTTCGTGCCTTACGCCGACGAGTTGCCGAAGATCAAAGCGAGGATGCGACCGCTCTCCGAACTACGACGCGCGACAGAGGATCCCCTGGTAGCTAAGAAGCTCGCTGAGGCAAGCGAGTCCACGATGTGGCTTCCTGTGCAGCACAAGAACGGATTCTGGACTGCGCTCGTAGACTCGGCCACGGCGCTGCCGATCGACTACATCCCGCTCGATCCCTACGACGCAATCAGCCGAGTCAGCCGCAGGCAGTAGAGCAATCCGCTACTTCTTCTTCCGGGCCGGCTTTTTGACAGCCTTGGCCTTCTTGACGGCTTTGGCGCTCTTGACCGACTTGCTCGAGGCCTTCTTCGCAGCCTTCGGCGCAGTCTTCTTCGCGGCCGGAGCCTTCTTCGCCGCGACCTTCGCAACGCTCGTCTTCTTCGCCCGTTTGGACCGCTTTGTCAGTTCCTCGGCGATGGCCTTGCCGAGATC
>DATCLP010000449.1:0-4825 GCA_036563855.1 Steroidobacteraceae bacterium
ACGCAAGTGCGCCAGAAGATGGAAGCCGTGATCAAGCAGGCACTGCACGCGACGGCAATCGAATCGCAAGTGCAGATCTCTGAGTCGGCGTTGGCTCGCGTGCACATGATCGTTCGGCTGCCGAGCGGTCTGCGGGAGCGCGTCGACATCGACGCGCTCGAAGCGCGCATCGCGGATGCGGTGACGACGTGGGAAGATCGCTTGCGCGAAGCGCTCGTGGCGAAACTCGGCGAGGCGGAGGGACTCGATCTCGCCAAGCGCCTGGCGGGCGCGTTCCCGGCTTCATATCAAGAAGACACGAGTACGGAAGTTGCACTCGACGACATCGAACACTTGCTAGCCGTCGTCGCCGATCGGGACCGCATGATGATGCGTCTCGTGCCCGGCGATGGACAGACGCTGCACTTGCGCCTCTTGCGCTCGGCCTCCCCGATCGCACTGTCGCGTGCGCTGCCCATTCTCGAAAACATGGGATTCACCGTCATCAGCGAGCGGCCGTACAAGCTGACGGTGTCTGGCGCGCAAGCCATTTGGCTGCAGAACTTCGAAATGCAACGCTGGGACGGCGCGCGCATCGATGTGCAAGATCTCGGCCCACGCTTCAACGATGCATTCCTCGCGGTGTGGACGGGCCGCGCCGAGAACGACGGTTTCAATCGCTTGGTCGTTCTCGCCGGATTGACGTGGCGGCAGGCGATGATGCTGCGGGCCTACTGCCGTTACATCCTGCAAACGTCCTCCACGTTCAGCCAGGCGTACATGGAGCGCGTCCTGGCCTCCAATGCGCAGCTTGCAAGATTGCTCTGGGACATTTTCCGAACGCAGTTCGATCCGTCGCTCGACGCGCGGCGTCGAGGAGCGGACTTGGCTCGGCTGCGCGAACAGTTCGCGAGGCGACTGGACGCGGTCAAGAGCCTCGATGAAGACCGCATCCTGCGGGGCTTCTCGAATGTGATCGCTGCGACCCTACGCACGAACTACTTCCAGCCGGAAGCGGACGGTCCGAGCGGAACGACGTTCAAGTCGTACGTCTCGTTCAAGCTCAATCCGCGCGCCATCGACGAGTTGCCGCTGCCCAAACCGGCGTTCGAGATCTTCGTGTACTCGCCTCGGGTCGAGGGCGTGCACTTGCGGATGGGGCATGTGGCACGCGGCGGAATCCGCTGGTCGGATCGCCGCGAGGACTTCCGCACCGAAGTCCTCGGCCTGATGAAGGCGCAAACCGTGAAGAACACGCTGATCGTGCCCGTCGGTGCGAAGGGCGGCTTCGTTCCGAAACAGTTGCCGGTCGGCGGCAGCCGCGAAGACATTCAACGCGAGGGCGTCGAGTGCTATCGCACGTTCATTCGCGGCTTGCTCGATCTGACCGACAACATCGTCAACGGACGCGTCGTACCGCCGCCGCATGTCGTGCGTCGCGACGGAGATGACGCTTACCTCGTCGTCGCTGCCGATAAGGGAACGGCAACGTTCTCCGATATCGCGAACCGCATTTCCGCCGAATACAACTTCTGGCTCGGGGATGCCTTCGCCTCAGGCGGATCTGCCGGCTACGACCACAAGAAGATGGGCATCACCGCGCGCGGTGCCTGGGAGTGCGTGAAGCGGCACTTCCGAGAAATCGGTATCGACACGCAGACCCAGGATTTCACCGTCGTCGGCATCGGCGACATGTCGGGCGATGTGTTCGGCAACGGCATGCTCCGATCGAAGCACATCAAGCTCGTCGCGGCCTTCAATCACCAGCACATCTTCATCGATCCGGATCCGGATCCGGCGCGCAGCTACGAAGAACGCGCGCGACTGTTCGCACTACCGCGCTCCACATGGGACGACTACGACCGCAAGGTGCTGTCGAAGGGCGGCGGCATCTATCCGCGTACGGCCAAATCGATTCGTATCTCCAAAGAGGCGCAACAGGCGTTCGGACTGCCTCGCGATACGTTCACACCGAACGAGCTCATTCGTGCGATTCTGTGCCTGCCCGTCGATCTGCTCTGGAACGGCGGCATCGGCACGTACGTGAAGAGCAGCCAGGAAAGCAACGCGGAAGTCGGCGATCGCGCGAACGATGCTGTGCGCGTGAACGGCAAGGACCTGCGCGCGAAGATCGTCGGCGAAGGCGGCAACCTCGGATTCACGCAGCGCGGCCGGATCGAATATGCGCTGCACGGCGGACGCTTGAACACCGACTTCATCGACAACTCCGCCGGCGTCGATTGCTCCGACCACGAAGTGAACATCAAGATCATGCTGCGTTCGGTGCCGCCGCGAGCGGCGCTCAGTCTGTCCGAACGCAATCGCCTGCTCGTGCAGATGACCGAAGATGTCGCCGAGCACGTGCTGCGCGACAACTATCTGCAGAGTCAAGCGATCTCGATGCTCGAGGCGCGTGCGGAACAGGATCTGCTCGAGCATGCCCACACGATCCGCTCGCTCGAGCTGACGGGACATCTCGACCGCGCGCTCGAATTCCTACCATCCGCTGAAGAGATTGCCGAGCGTCACCGCAACCGGGGCGGCCTCACGCGGCCCGAGCTCGCCGTGCTGCTCGCCTACGGCAAGATGGCCTTGTATCAGCGGCTCATCGACTCGGACGTTCCGGAAGATCCGTACCTGAGCAACGAGCTGCAGCGCTACTTCCCGCCGGTGATTCAGCGGCGCTTCGGACGCTATCTGAACAAGCATCCGCTGCGGCGGGAAATCATTGCCACGGCGACGACGAACAGCTTGGTCAATCGAATGGGTCCGAGCTTCGCGCGCCGCGCGCAGGAAGACACGGGCGCCGATGCTGCTACCGTCGTTCGGGCGTATGCGATCGCTCGCGAGAGCTTCGACATGCGACGGACGTGGAGCCAGATCGAAGCGCTCGACAATGCGATCGAGGCGAAGCTCCAGTACGAGATGATGTACGAAACGACGCGCCTGCTGCGCTTCGTCACGTACTGGCTCATTCACCGGCATCGCAACGCCCTGCACATCGAGCAGCAAGTCCATCGGCTGCGCGGCGGATTGGCGGAGCTCGACGATGCCCTGCCCTCTGCACTATCGGGTGCGGATCGCGTGGATTTCGAACAACGACGCGACCGCATGCTCGCCGCAAACGCCCCGGCAACGCTCGCAAAACGCATCGCGCTCTTGCCGGCGATGCGCTCGGGTCCGGATCTGGTCGAAATCGCGCAGGCGACGAATCTCGATGTCGCAGCGGCAGCCCGCGTCTACTTCGGCTTGAGCACTTCGCTCTCGCTCGATTGGCTGCGCAGCCGCATCGAGCAGTTGACCGTCGAGGGACGTTGGCAAGCCGTCGCGCGCGCGACCTTGCGCGACACGATCTACGGCCTGCAGCGCGCACTCGCCTTGCAAGTGCTGCGCTCGAAGGGCCGCGCAACGCCGCAGCAGGCGCTCGAAAACTGGCTCGAGAAGCAAACTGCCGAGATCGACGCCTTGCGGCAGTCGATCAACGAAATGCGCGCGCTACCCCAAACGGACTTCGCGACGTTGTCGGTGGCATTGCAGGGAGTCAGGAAGATCGCAGAGCGCAGCTGAGCGCTTGGGCTACGGGCGACGGCAATAAGGACGACGGTGGATAGTTGACGTGCGCTCGCCTTCTTCGCGAGTCACGGCGCTTCGCGATCCCCTCGCCGCGACGGTTGCGCTCTCGCCGCCTTCACTTGCATGGATGCACTTATCCCCCGGACGCAAGATGAGCCTCCCCCAGAAGAGGCATTTGGCTGCGCTTCGCGCTTCTTGCCGTAGCCCGTAGCCCGTCGCCCTGGTATAAAACGCGTCCTTTCAACTGACGAACACTGACCAACCATGCCCGGCAAACTCGTACTGATTCGTCACGGCCAGAGCACCTGGAACCTCAAGAACCTGTTCACCGGCTGGGTGGATGTCGACCTGACCGATCAAGGCCGCAATGAGGCGCGCGATGCCGGGCGCTTGCTGAAGTCCGAAGGTTTCACGTTCGATCTCGTATTCACATCCGTTCTCAAACGCGCCATCCGCACGATGTGGATCGTGCTCGACGAAATGGATTTGATGTGGTTACCGGTCGAGCGCACGTGGCGCCTGAACGAACGCCACTACGGCGCACTGCAAGGACTGGACAAGGCGGAAACCGCTGCGAAACACGGCGCCGAGCAAGTGAAGATCTGGCGCCGCAGCTACGACATCCCGCCCCCGCCTCTGTCGTTCGATGACAAGATGCACCCGCGATTCGATCCGCGTTATGCGTCGGTCGATCCGCGTCAGTTGCCTTCGACGGAATCGCTCAAGACGACGCTCGAGCGCGTCCTGCCGTTCTGGACGGATCGCATCGCGCCTGCGCTGAAGGCCAACAAGAACGTCTTGATCGTCGCGCACGGCAACAGCCTGCGTGCGCTGGTCAAGATGCTCGACAACATCTCCGATGCCGACATCGTCGAGTTCAACATTCCGACCGGCGTGCCGATCTACTACGAGCTCGACGACAACCTCCAACCGAAATCGCGCCAATTCCTCGGCGATCCGGAAGCGATCAAGGCTGCCGCCGAGGCAGTGGCGCGACAATCGGAAGCGAAGAAAGCGTGATCAGGCTGTAGACGGTAGCCTGTAGCCCCCGAGCATGCACGCGCTCAAATAACCCCTCTCCCTTGGGGAGAGGGGCGCAGAGCGGAGCGTGCGGTTGAGGGGAAGTTGGTGCCCGCGCGCCCGCGCTTCTGCTCGCATCGCGAGCGCCCCTCACCGCAACGCATTCGCTCTCGCTGCCTTGTCGTGCTGGATGCACTAGTGCCCCGGATGCAGGATGCGTAAGAGGGGCCTCCCCAAAGGAGAGGGATTTGTG
>DATCLP010000450.1:0-2492 GCA_036563855.1 Steroidobacteraceae bacterium
TTGCAAATGCGCTTGCATCCGGCGGCAAGCCGCATCCGAAGGCTTTCGCAGGAGACGCCTGCGATCTACGTGCTCTTCGATTGTCTCGTCGATCGCAACAATCGCAATCTGTTGCGCGAACCGCTGTTGCAGCGGCGCGAAGCCCTCGAGCAGTTCTACCTCGCGCTCAAGGATCCTGGGCTCTTGCGATTGAGTCCGTACAGTCGCGCCAGAAGCGAAGCGCAGCGCTGGCTGAATCGCGCGGGCGGCGCGCTCGACGGCGTCGTCGCCAAACGCATCGACGAACCTTACCGGTCGGGCGAGCGCACGATGCTCAAGGTGAAACATCTGCGAACGGCGGACTGCGTCGTCGGCGGTTTCCGTTACGCAACCGGCAGCCGCGAGGTCGGCTCCTTGCTGCTCGGACTGTACGACGAGGAAGGCAGGCTCGATCACGTCGGATTCACCTCGGCCATTCCCAAGGCCGAGCGTGCGGCATTGACGAAACAACTCGAGAAGCTCATCGCGCCGCCTGGCTTCACGGGCGATGCGCCAGGCGCACCGAGCCGGTGGAGCACGGAGCGGTCGACGCAATGGGAGCCGCTCAAACCCAAGCTCGTCGTCGAAGTTCAATACGATCACGTGAGCGGCCGGCGCTTCCGACATGGCACAAAGCTGCTACGCTGGCGCCCTGACAAGCTGCCGAAACAATGTACGTTCGAGCAGCTGGAGGCTCCGGGACGGCCGCGCGAAGTCATGGACACGATCGTCAGGAGCAGCAGCCTGGAGCTGCGTTGAAAGCAAGCAAACACGTGCAATTGAGCACATGAGAAGGCGACTTGGGCGCGTCGGGCGCTTCGCTTCGATCGCGGCGTTGTTGCTTGTCGGCACGCCGGCAATCGCCGCGGATCTCGCGGACCAGATCAATGCGCTGCGCGCACGCGGCTGCAGCGGCAGCGTCGGCACATCCGAACGTCTGCAGCGCAGCGGGGCGCTCGATGCGGTCGCGGCGGAATGGTCGAAGGGCGGCCGCCTGCAGCAGGCATTGGAGAAGACGCGCTATCGCGCCGTCAACTCCTCTTCAATGCGCGTCTCCTGCGCTGCAAACGATCGAGCGGTTTTGAGCATCCTTGCACAGCAATACTGCAACATCGTCGCGAACGCGCAGTTCACGGCGCTCGGCATTGCACGCCGCGGCCGCGATGTGTGGATCGTCGTTGCGCGTCCGGTCGAACTGCCGAGCCCGAATCAAGCAGATGCGATCGCGCGCGAGGTGCTTGCGCTCGTCAATGCCGCGCGTGCCAAACCGCGCAAGTGCGGCGCAACCGCATTCGATGCGGCCCCGCCCCTCACATTATCGGCGCAACTCACGAAGGCTGCGCTCCAGCACGCCCAAGACATGGCGCGCCACAGCCGGCTGGAACACGATGGCACCGACGGCAGCACACCCTCGCAACGCGTGACACGCGCGGGATATCGCTGGCGCTACGTTGCCGAGAACATTGCCGCCGGCGCATCCACCGCAGCCGACGTCGTCGAAGGTTGGCTGGCCAGTCCAAGCCATTGCGTGAACATCATGGGTCAGCAGTATCGCGAGATGGGGATTGCCTTTGCGCTCAATCCCAAGAGCGATGCGGGAATCTATTGGGCGCAAACCTTCGCAACAGCGCGATGAGCGGCAGTTCGCTCCGGAACTGCGAACTTTCGACTGGCTTTCCGCTGCAATTTTGCTAGAACCCGTTCTAGCTTGGCGGCACGACACACGAACAATTGACGCGCGGCTCGGGACGTTCCTCATGGGGTTCAAGAAACGCTGGCTCGCCTACGCCTTGCTCGCGCTTTGGATTTCCGTCGGCACCTGGCACGTGTACAAACCGATGCCGCCGGGAACCGATATTTCGACCCCCGCCGTTTCCGTTGCGCCGAGCGAGGTGCGCTTTCTCTACGATCTCACTTACCGCACCCCACAAGGTAAGACCGTTCACGAGCACTCGATCTTCGACGAAGTGTTCGCGATTGCGGATGCAGCGGAAACTTTCATAGTTGCCGACTTTTTCTTGATCAACGATTTGATGGGCGCCGAAAGCGCCGTCTATCGGCCTTTGAGCCGCCAGCTCGTCGATCGCCTGCTCGCGAGGAAGCGCGCCGATCCCGACATCACGATCCTGCTCGTGACCGATCCGATCAACGACGTCTACGGCGGCATGACCTCGAAGCTCCTCGATGAGCTGCGCGCCGGCGGCATCGACGTCGTCGTCACGGACCTGACGTATCTGCGCGATTCGAATCCGCTGTATTCGCCGGGGTGGCGCATCTTCGTTCAACGGTGGGGCAACGCGCCGGATGAAGGTTGGCTGCCGAATCCGTTCGACACGGGCCCTTCGCGTATCACGCTGCGTAGTTGGCTAGCGCTCGCGAACTTCAAAGCCAACCATCGCAAGCTCATCGTCGCGGACCGCGCCGACGGTACGCTCGTCGGGCTCGTCACATCGGCGAACCCTCACGACGCAAGC
>DATCLP010000451.1:0-6976 GCA_036563855.1 Steroidobacteraceae bacterium
GCAACAAACGAGGAGCCTGGCGCCTTCGTGGGTATGCCACGATGGCCTGACGGCCCCGTCTTGCGCGATGTTGTGCCAGCAGAAGGGCAGCTGGGGTATCGGGGGAGGGACCCGCCGCCCTGCCATGGATCTGCCGCTGACCATACCCCGCGCATAGGTCCTTCACGCCGCTACGATCGAGGACGCAGGTCGCGCGCCCGAGGATTTCGCGGGGATCATGGCAGGAACAATCGAGAAGCTCAGCGCCGCTCTACGACGACGCTTCGCAAGCGCCCGCGACGCAAAGGCGCGTCGCGAAGTGGAGGAGCAATGGCGATTGAGCGAAGAGCGGCTGCGGCTTGCGACCGAAGCCGGCAAGGTCGGCGTGTGGGATTGGGACATCGAGCACGATTGCGTCACTTGGACGGGCGCGCTCTATGCGATTCATGGGATCGAGCCGGGTGCCTTCGGCGGCACGTCGGCTGCACTCACTGAGCTCATTCATCCAGACGACCGCGAAACGGTTCAAGCCGGCATCGCGGCGGCACTACGCAGCGGCCAGCCTCGTTACGAAGCGGAATTTCGGACGCTGCGGCCGAACGGCGAGGTGATCTGGATCTACGTGAATGCACACATCGTCCGACGCAACGGGCGCGCGGTGCGCATGGTCGGTGCAACGGTCGACATCGACGTTCGTAAACGCATGGAGCTTGCGCTGCGCGAGAGCGAGGACCGGCTACGGCTGGCAATGCGGGCCGCGAATGCCGGCGTCTGGGAGATCAACACGACCACCGGCGAGACGTTCTGGAGCGACGAATTTCGCGATCTATACGGCTACGACAAAACGACGGTTCCGTCGCGAGAGGCCTGGGCGGCAAGGCTCCACCCCGAAGATCGCGAGCGCATGCTCGCGGATTTCTCAGGCCGATTGAAGCCCGGCACGAACGAGTTTCACAGAGAATTTCGCATCGTGCATCCGACGCGCGGGGTGCGCTGGATCCATGTTTCCGGGCATTTGGAGCGCGATGCGCACGGGCGCGCAACGCGAATGCGCGGCATCAGTATCGACATCACGCGCATCAAACAAGTCGAAGAAGAGCTGCGCGAAGCGGACAAGCGCAAGAACGAATTCCTTGCGATGCTCGCGCACGAGCTGCGCAATCCCTTGGCGCCGATTCGCAACGGGCTCGAAATCCTGCGACTGGCGCAGAGCGGCGAAGTGGCCGAGCAGGCGCGCAGCATGATGGATCGCCAGCTCCAGCAATTGGTGCATCTCATCGACGACTTGCTCGAGGTCAGCCGAATCACGAGCGGCAAGATCCAGCTCAACCGCGAGCTGATCGATTTGGCGAACGTCCTGCAGAACGCCGTCGAGATGAGCAAACCGGTCATCGATGCGGCCGGACACGAGCTCACGATCGAAATACCGCCGCGGCCGCTCTTCGTCGACGGCGACCCGCTGCGGCTTGCGCAAGTGTTCGGCAATCTGTTGAACAACGCAGCGAAGTACACCAATCCCGGCGGTCACATTTGGCTCATTGCAAGTACTTTCGGCAATCAAGTCAGCGTCACAGTGCGCGACAACGGCATCGGCATCGCGCCGGATCTGATGCCGCGGATCTTCGATTTGTTCACGCAAGCGAATCACCTATCGCATCACGCACAGGGCGGCTTGGGGATCGGACTCAGCATCGCGAAACGGCTGATCGAGATGCACGGCGGAACGCTTGAGGTTCACAGCGCAGGTCCCGGTACCGGAAGCGAATTCACGGTGCGGCTAGCTCTGCGCGCAGAGAGTACTGCTGCGCATCCTGCGGATGCACATGCCGCGGTATCGAGTCGCGGCGCCGCGTTGCGGATACTGGTCGCAGACGACAATACCGACGCGGCTGCGAGCCTCGCGATGCTCCTCGAAATGGGTGGTCACGAAGTTCGTACTGCTTTCGACGGCGAGGAGGCGGTGCGTGTCGCGCAAGAGTTCGTACCGAACGTCGCATTGCTCGACATCGGAATGCCGCTGCTCGACGGCTACGAGGTTTGCCGGCGCTTGCGCGAATTGCCGTTCGGTCGAGACATGATGATCGTTGCTTTGACGGGCTGGGGACAGACCGAAGACCGCGAACGGTCTCGCGCGGCAGGATTCGATAGACACCTTGTCAAACCCGCAGATCTTCGTGCTGTCGAGGAATTGCTTCCGCAAGCAGCACAGAAGCCGGGCGCGTGAGGCGCCCGGTAGTGGAGAATGAGAGCGGAGAATGAGCGCGCAGCGGCGATTCGAGTGCGCGCGAAAAGAGCTTGGGCTCGGAAGGCTAGAGGCAACACTTGGCGCGCGAACGCGCGCCAACCTTCAGTCTTCAGCCTTCGGCCTGGCGCTGCGCGTGCGCAGTGTCCGGCGCACGCCCCACACAACAAGAACGATCACGACTGCCAACCCGAGAATCGGCACGAGGATCGCGAGCATCGACAACCCTGCTGCGCTGGCTGTTTCGGCGGTGCTGACGACCGGATTACCGAGGCCAGCGGTTGCGAAGCTGGTTTTCGCGCGGATGAGCGCGCTGCCGCCTTTCGTGAGTGCCGCTGCACCGCCGCCCGCGATGATGGCAAGCGGCCACAGCAAAATCGGTTGGATATCCGTCATGACCGATGCGCTCGCAACGGCGCCGGCGATGACCGCAACCGGACCGGAGATCATGTCGAGCAAATGATCGACGCCCGGCACGTAATACGCGAGCGTTTCGAAGATGGCCGCCGTGCCGAGCATGATGAGCGCCGGCGTGGTCTCGAGCCACGCAAACGTCTCGTGCAATTCGAGCCAGCCCACGCGTGCCGCGAGTCCCGCGAACAGCAGCGGTACGAACACACGAAAGCCTGCTGCGGCCGCAAGCCCGAGGCCGAGCGCGATGCTGAGCAGCGATTCGAGAGCGAAATCCACTTGAGCAGGCTACAGGCGACAGGCTACAGGCGACAGGTAAAAGACGCGCGAGCCGATGCTTTTGTTACGGGGCACTGGGCGCTGACGAGAAGGGCTACGGGCGACGGGGTACGGGCAACGACAAGAGGCGCGCAGTTTGCCTCTCCTCGGGGAGAGGCACGCAGAGCGAAGCGTGCGGGTGAGGGGAGGCGCGAAGCGCAAATTCTAGCCAGCGCCCAGCGCCCCAGAAGACGCAGGATGTGCGCGCGATGCGTCATCCGCCATCAACTATTTCGAGCAGCTGGAGCGTTTTCTCGTCCATCCTTCCCTGGTTGTACTTCTCGAGAGCGGAGACGAAGGGCGAAGGATCGTCGGCGGCTTTGGCGAACAGCGTCATGCACGAGCAGAACTTGAAATTGTCGGGCTCGTAGAAGATCTGTTCGAGCGTGCGTCCTTCGATCGCTTGAACGAGCGCGGTGCACTCTTTCAATCGAGGTCCGAGAATCGGATGGGCCAAGTAAGCGCGAGCCTCGTCGAGCGAGGAAATTGCGTACTTGCGCGCCATCGGGCTCGAGCCGAGCCCCTGAAGCTGCGGGAAGACGAACCACATCCAATGGCTACGCTTCTCGCCGGCACGCAGCTCGGCGCACACACGCGCGTACACCGGATTCTGCGCGATGACGAAGCGCTCGAGATCGTAGGGATCCGACTGCGAGCCCATCTGCGTCAACTCCAGTCACTACGATGACGGGCTCATCGTGTAGCGAGCTACACGTCCAGGCTATCCGATCTTACCGGTACTCCCGGTCGCGCGTTTTCAGCGCGACTCTGCGGCCGAAGTAGTACGCGATGCCGAGCTCCCAAGTCCGGGTCGAAGGCGAAGCATCGGTCTTGGCGAAGGAGAGGTGAACGCCGAGTCCGTCGCCGAAGATCTCGGGCTGGTGCTCGAGGCGTAAGCCGTAAGTGTCGTCTTCGTACAAGTCGTTGCCGAACAGCTCGACTTTCAAGCTGTCGAGCGGATACCAGCTTGCCGAAACCGTCGTGGTCTCGAGCTCCGGTCCGTTCTCGAGCTGCGTGACGATATGGCTTGCGCCGAGCGTGAAGTTGCCGAGATAGGCCTCGAGGGCATAGCGATAACCGTCGGTACTTTGGTCGTCCTTACCCGACGTCGGGAACAGCGCGACGCCATCGCAATCCGTCGACAGATCGCCGATGTCGTAGCCGACCGACAAACGCCCGAACGAAGGCACGCGTGCGAACAGCGTTGCGGTACCGACGATGCTGTCGAAGGTGCAAGAGGGACGAGTGCCGGCGAGCTGTCCCGATTCGTCTTCGAGCACTTCACGCGTGCGCACGCGCGACCGCTCATAGCCTCCCCCAAGCGACAAGCCGAAGAAACGCCCGAGCGGCAATGTTGCAGCGAAATCGGCGCCGATCGCGCCGCTCGAAGTGCTGTCGGATGTGTCCAGTTCCACGCTCGAGATATCGAGCTCGAAATGCGCTTGCCGAACCGCGCGCTCTTGGGCGAATGCGGTGCTGCATAGAAGACAGGCGACGAGCGCGCAGATCGCAGTCGGGTGAATGTTCATGACGTGTCTCACGAAGCAGGTGTTGGCTGCACGACGATCTGCGCCGTGCCGGCAATGAACAACGTATTTCCGTCGGCCGAGATCGCCATCACGATGCCAGTGCCTGGCGAGGCTACGAGCGGTACGGGTGTGCCGATCGCGGTGTATGCCTCGCCGTCCGCCGTCTCGGAGATGTCGAATACGAGCAATGCGTTCGCGTCAGTATCGTACGTGTAGGCGCGCGTCCCGTTCGGATGAATTGCGACGGCGGCAGTCGTTTCCGGAAGCGTGCCGAGGAGCGCAAGCGTTGCGTCGTAAACGCGCGTGCCGTTCAGGATCAAGCGCGTTGCGTAGCGATCGAATGCGGGCGGAATGCCGTTGTAATTGACGGTGACCGCGGTTCCGCCGATGGTGCCGGACGATGCATTGGCAAGGAACACGGCCGGCGGCGACTCGAGCGAAGGATGACCTTGCACGAGGACAATGGAAGTGCCGCTCGCCACGCCCGCAGCGACTGCGTTGTTCAAGCTCGTTTCCAATTGCTGGATGGCGCCCGTGCCCGGTGCGAATGTGTACAGCGGCGTCGTCGTGCTCTCGGAGATGCCTGTCGTGATGAGAGCGACGTTCGTGTTCTGGATTGCGATCGACTTCAGGAAGCTGTTCTCCGGAAGATCCGGCGCTGCGACCGGTGTGCCGAGCGACAGATCGGCTGGATCGACAGGGATGACGGCGCTCGTCGATAGCGCGAGCAGCTGCGATCCATCGATCGTCAACGTGACATCGCGTAAGTCTGCGATCGCAACGTTCGTCGCGGGCTGCCAAACATTGTTCGAGAATGCGAAGCGCACGAGCTCTCCGCCTTGCGCATCGGTTGCCGCGACCAAGGCAGCGCGCTGCGCGTCGTACTCGAGCGCGTGAATGGCAGTGACCGTGTTCGGCCAGGCAAGCGTTTGGGGCGCATGAGTGATCGCATCCACGACCGTCAACGTTGCAGTGCTCGGGACTGGCCCCTCGTGAGCGCTTGCGACGATCGTGACCGGATACGTGCCGGCTGCGAGCTCCGGATACGTGGCGCGCACTTCCGTGCTGCTCACGACGCTGATGGAGCTTGCCGCGGTGTCACCGAAAGTGACGCTATCGATCGTGAAGCCTTCGAATCCCACGCCGCGAAGAATTGCCGACGCCGATGTTCCGGCGATTGCGACATTCGGCGCGACATGGTTCACGACGGGAGAGACTTGATAGGTCACGTTGACGGTGCGCGTTTCGCCGGCTGTAAGACGCGTGCAGCCAGGATCGCCGCAGACATACGCCGTGACTGCGATCGTGCCCAAGAACCGTCCCGCACCGATTGCACTCGGACTGGGCGGCGTGACCGAGATTTCTGCCGTGGAGCCGGAAAGCGTGACGTCGACGCGTTCGATTGCGGGACCCGTATGAATGGCGGCGATGTTCGTGACTCCGGCACCGAACGTGGCGGTGAAGACTTGCGCAGCCGGGGTTTGGGCGTCGGGGGACGAGACGCTGAACGACAGCGTCTGCGTCGAAAGTTGCAATTCCCGCCCCGTCTCGCCGTCGTTACCGCCGGAGCACGCGCACAGTAACGCGAATGCAATCGCACCGAATCCGCGGTGCGCGTTAGAGAATCGAAAGGACAAGTCCGCCTCCCAAGTACATGTGAGCTGTGCGACGGTGTGCTCGTTCCAGGATGATTCGCACCGGCGAGCGTCGCATGGTAGATCGCGAAACTTAACGCGACCTGTACCTTTTGGCTGTGGGTCCCGACTGTAAACTGCGCGCCGCCAAATTTGAACGCCGCTCAGGCCGCAAACCCGCTCAATTCGCGGGCCACGGCGCTTCGTCGGCGGTTCGACCCGCTGCGGCGGGCGGCCGGCTGTGCTGATGGGGCGAGTCCTGGAGCCGGGCGCCACTATACCTTGGGCCCGAAGCGGCGCAAGCAAAGCCCGAGATGTACCCGTTCAGAATCCATTGCCGATGGTCAAGACGCGACCATTGCCGGTCAGCGCTTGCGGAATTTGTAAATGAACTGATCGGTTCGACGCCGCACCCTCGGATCGAACACTGACGTTTCCCAGTCGTCTCCTAGGTGGCGCAGCGCTGAGCTTTCGCCGACGAATTCGAAGCCGGCGCGTTCGAAGTCTTCGCGCACGATCTTCGGATCGATGCGATGGAGCCGGCTGGCGACGGCAATCATGTTCTCTCGCGGAGTCTCGCGCGCAATGTGATCCACGACGACGACGAGACCGCCTTCGCGCAGAGCGGAATGCAGGATGGCGAGCACCTTATCCGGATCGCCCAACGGTTCCGGCGAGCCGCGCGGCTGCCAATACAGATCGTGATAGACGAGCATGAACAGCACGCGATCCAAAGACGCCGGTTCGAGCGGAATGTAGTTGCTCGGTGCATTCAGACGGCGCGTGTTCGGTAAACGCTTTCGTCCGAGCCGCATGAGCAACTCGTGATGCGCGGCCTGGTTGTAGAGCTCGTTGTTGTAGAC
>DATCLP010000452.1:0-2986 GCA_036563855.1 Steroidobacteraceae bacterium
AGCGGCTGCAGGCATCCTGTCGCGCACTGGCGAGCTCATGCCCATGGTCACGCACCTGGGCGATCCTGAGATGGTGCTGCGTGCGGGGGCCAAACTTCAGCGCGAGCTGACGCCTGCCGATCGTGCACGGTTGGCGACGCACGGCATCAACACGCTGCTTGCCGTGCGCAGCGCGGACCGGCGGCGACCGCGGTTGCGCACGATGGCTTGCGGCGCGAGCGCCCATCACGATTGGGCCTATCTCACTCCGCGACGCTTTGCGCATTTCATCGTCGATGCGATCGTCCGCGGCACGCGTTGGGTGTGCTCGGAACCTCGTACCATCAATCTGTGGTTCAAGTTGTCGAAGCAGGTAACGCAGTTCTTCACGGAGCTGCGCGCCGCGGGTGCATTTACGGCCGCGCCGAAGGATCAGGCTTTTCTCGTCATCTGCGACGAGCGCATCAACGAGCCGTCGGCGGATGCGGACGAAGTGAATCTCTTGATCCAATTCGCCGCGGATCACATCGACAGCTACCACAGCTTCATGATCACCTACACCTCTCAGGACACGAAGGTGCGGCCCATCGTGGTGAACCGCCTCGAATCCTCGCTCATCATCTCGAGCGAGCTCGAGCGCGAAGTCACGATGCGGGTCGAGCACGGCATTGGATTCCTGAGCCTGGCGGGCTGAAAGCCCGGCTTCGTTTTACCGCCGCATACGGACGAATTGCGCTTCGCGTGCCGGCGCGCAACAGTGCGCGAATTCTGCAAGCGCAACGAGGGAGCGATTCATGCTGCGCATCCTCTGCCGCACTTCGGTTTTGGCGGCCTTGCTCGTCTGGCTCGTAAGTCCCGCGATGGCTGCGCAATCGGCGGACGACGCCGAGCGTGCGATCGCCCACGCTGCGCGCTGGCCGCGGACGCGAAGCGTCGGGCTCATCGATCCCAAGATCGAACGCTGGATCGACGGTGTCATTGGTCAGATGACGCTCGAAGAAAAAGTCGGGCAGATGATTCAGGCGGATATCTCGACGATCCGACCTGAGGACCTGAGTATCTATCCGATCGGTTCGATACTCGCAGGCGGCGATTCGCCGCCGCTCAACGGCGAGGATCGGTCGAACGCTTCGGCGTGGCTCGAGACTGCACGCGCCTTTCGTTCTGGCTCGGTCGAGGCACGCCCAGGCCGCGCCGCAATTCCGATTCTGTTCGGCATCGATGCGGTTCACGGCCACAACAATGTCGTCGGCGCGACGATCTTTCCGCACAACATCGGACTCGGTGCAACACGCGATTCGCGCCTGATTCGCCGCATTGGGGTCATCACCGCGCGCGAGACAGCGGCGACGGGCATCGATTGGGTATTTGCGCCGACGTTGGCTGTGCCGCAAGACGATCGGTGGGGACGCACCTACGAGGGATATGCCGAATCGCCCGAGCTGGTGCGCCCATACGCGCGTGCGATGGTGCTGGGCTTGCAAGGCGAACCGCGGAAGCGCCGAGGTGTGCTCGATGGGTACGTCGCAGCGACAGCAAAGCATTTTGTCGCCGACGGCGGTACGCGCGATGGAATCGATCAGGGCGATGCCGACATCGACGAGAAGGAGCTCATCCGTATCCACGCCGCGGCCTACGAAGACGCCATCGAAGCCGGCGTGATGACGGTGATGGTGTCGTACTCGAGCTGGCAAGGCGTCAAGAACCACGCGAACGAATCGTTGATCACAGATGTGCTCAAGGGGCGCATGGGCTTTGCGGGCTTCGTGATCGGCGATTGGAACGGCCACGGACAGGTGCCGGGCTGTACCGACGATAGCTGTCCTCAAGCGATCAATGCCGGGATCGACATGCTCATGGCGCCGACGGCGTGGCGACGCTTGTTCGAGAACACCGTGCGACAAGCGCAGAGCGGCGAAATTTCGCTAGCGCGCATCGACGATGCCGTGCGGCGTATCTTGCGGGTCAAGGCGAGACTCGGGTTGTTCGAACGCGAGCGCCCGTTCGAAGGTCGTCCGGTAATCGGTATCGCCGAGCACCGCGCAGTGGCTCGCGAAGCCGTACGAAAGTCGCTCGTGCTGCTCAAGAACAATGGCGGAGTCTTGCCGATCAAGGGCAGTGCGCATGTGCTCGTTGCCGGCGCTGCCGCCGATGACATCGGCGTGGCGTGCGGAGGATGGACGCTATCGTGGCAAGGCACTGGAAATACGAACGCGCATTTTCCGAACGGCCAGTCGATTTACGGCGGCATCCGCGAAGCGGTGACTACAATGGGCGGCCGCGCGGAGTTGAGCCCCGACGGCAATTACAGCGTCAAGCCCGACGTCGCGATCGTCGTGTTCGGCGAGCGGCCCTACGCAGAGATGAAGGGAGACATCCGCACGCTGGGGTATCAAGCGACCGACAAATCTGACTTGGCGCTGATGAAATCGCTGAAGGCAAATGGCATTCCCGTCGTCGCGGTGTTCCTCTCGGGGCGACCGCTGTGGGTGAATCCGGAGCTGAATGTCGCCGATGCGTTCGTGGCCGCGTGGCTGCCGGGCACCGAAGGCGGCGGTGTCGCTGATGTGTTGATCGGGGATGTCGCAGGTCGTTCGCGTTACGACTTCACCGGCAAGTTGTCGTTCTCGTGGCCGAAGCGTGTCGATCAAACGCGGCTCAACATCGGACAGACGCCGTACGAACCGCTCTTTCCGTACGGCTACGGGCTCACGTATCGGAAACGGGCGGAGTTGCCGCCCGTTCCTGAAGACTAAGACCGTAGGCTGTAGGCGGAGCGAGCATGCGCGCGATTCCTGCTGTTGCCTGTTGCCTCAGCTGCCTCCGGGATATTGGCCCCAAGTCCCGAGCCCCAAGTCCCGAGTCCTCTGTCAGTCACGCGACTTGGCTCCTCGATACGCAATCCCCACAAACGCCGTTCGATCCTGCGTTCGATAACCGCTGACGAGCTCGTAGTCCTCGTCCAGCAGATTCTCGATTTGGGCGGTGGCAAACCATCCTGCGCCGA
>DATCLP010000453.1:0-2986 GCA_036563855.1 Steroidobacteraceae bacterium
GTTGAGCACCGATCGAGAGAGTGTCGGAGCATCGCAAGCGCATGCAGAAGTCGATCAGAACGTGTCCAAAGGGACATCGATACAAAAAGAGCTCTGATTGCCCGACGTGCCCCAAATGCGAGCAGGAGCGCAAACCGGTGACAGGTTTTCTTTCTGAGCTCGTCGCGCCTGCGAGACGTGCGCTCGAACGCGAAGGCATCCTGACTTTGGCCAAGCTTGCAAAGTACAGCGAACAAGAGATCCTAACGCTGCATGGAATGGGTCCTAGCTCGATCCCGAAACTAAGAGCAGCGTTGAAGCGCGAAGGTTTGTCGTTTCGGCGCGGCTAGCCGGGAAAACGTATTTGCCGGCGAGCATCGGGCGCCTGGTGTCATCGACGATCAATGGGGAGCACACATCATGGCTAGAGTCACCGGCATCGGCGGCGTGTTCTTCAAGAGCAGAAGCGACAGCGCGGAGCTTGCTGCCTGGTATCGGAAACACCTTGGTATGCGGCTCGAGAGTTGGGGCGGCGCGCTCTTGAAGTGGTCAGAGGACCACGCAGAGGACGGCGGGCTCACCGTGTGGCATGTTGCTAAGAAAGATAGTCAGTGGTTCAGTCCCAGCGATTCGACGTTCATGATCAACTATCGCGTCGACAATCTCGATGAGTTGATCGCGAACCTCCGCGCGGATGGCGTCGAAATCGTCTCCGGGCCGGAATCCCACGAAAACGGGAAGTTTGCCTGGATCATGGACCCGGACGGCAACAAGGTAGAGCTGTGGGAGCCGAAGCTTTGGGATGAGAAGAACAAGCAGGCCTGACACGGCCATCGGCGAGGTGCGCCATGGAGTACCACGAACCGCTCGCATACGGAATGTTCCCGTGATGAGCGATTGGGGTAGCGCAAGCGGATCGTCAGAGCTTCCGAAACTCGCGATCCGTCCACCATGGGAAGAACTTCGGCAGGTTCTTGCTGAGGGTGTCGCGGAAGCGAGCAGGGCGCTTCTCGAGGAAGGCCGTGATGCCTTCTTTGGCGTCGTCCGACCGACCGAGCGCATTCATGGCCGCCGTATCGATCTCGTGCGCGTCGATCGGGTGCGATGCGCCGAGCATTCGCCACATCATGTGCCGGGTCAGAGCCAGCGAGACTTGCGAGCTGTTCGTGACGAACTCCTGAGCGAGCGCACGCGCCGCGGGTATGAGCTCTTCGGGTGCATGCAGGCTGCGGAATAGTCCGGCTTCGAGCGCCTCTTCCGCACGGATGATCTTCGCCGAATAGCACCATTCGAGCGCCTTGCTGATCCCGACGATGCGCGGCAAGAACCAGCTCGAGCACGCTTCAGGCACGATGCCGCGTGCAGCAAAGACGAACCCGATCTTCGCCCCTTGCACGCATAGTCGGATATCCATCGGCAATGTCATGGTGATGCCGACTCCGACCGCTGCTCCGTTGATCGCTGCAATCACGGGCTTGTTGCAGTCGAAGATGCGTCGCGCGATCCGGCCGCCGCCGTTGCCGATGTAACGCTGCTGCCGCGACAGATCCGTGAAATCGGAGCGGTTGCTCCAGGTATCGGCTCCGCGTTCGAGATCCGCGCCGGCGCAGAATACCTTGCCGGCGCCGGTCACGATGATCGCTTTGACATCGTCGTCGGCGTCAGCTCGGTCGAATGCCTCGATGAGCTCTTCGTACATGCGCGGAGTCGCCGCATTCATTCGGTCGGGACGGTTGAGCGTGATCGTCAGAATGCGGTCCTCGACCTGGTACGCGATTTGTTCGAATTCCATGGGGCAGACTCACCGAGTGTTAGTGCAGGGGTACGTACGTTAGAGCGGGGCGGGAAAGCGTGCAAACGTTCACAAAATCGTGGGCCGGCCTTTGACGAGCTTCCTGCCGCGGTGCTGACTGCTCGCGATGGATCTCGCCGATATCTGGAACGGACGAATGCACACGGCCCGAATGCGGGATGGCCTACAGCGCTTTCGCATGCGCTCCTGCCGGCGATGCGCTGAACGTCTGGTCGTAAACGCACATGAGAACGCGCCCTTCGTGGCCGTGTACACCAGCGAAGGCGATGCGCTGACCTATGCGCGAGAAAAGAATGGCGAATTGAACGAGGTTTGGATGCGCACGCTAGTCAAGCATGCGCGCCGAGGCCTTGCCGTTCGAGGTCAGAGCGTGACGGCAATCTTCCGCAGGCCGACCTCGCTGGTGCCCTCGATCGTCGTGTTGCACGACGAATCGCAATGGCTGACGCAGGTCCTGGAGAAGGTCGGCATCGCGATCGTCGATATGAAGTAACACCGCCAGGTTCCGTCGCTGTTGGGCTCTGAGCTCTGGACGCTGGTCAAAGCGCGCGAATGCGCGCTCTACCTTCAGTCTTCAGCCTTCAGTCTTCAGTCTTCAGTCCAAGGTCACAGCCTGAACATCACTCCAGCCTTGAACTGATCGAAATCGGGCGTGCTCGTTGCCTCATCGAAATCGATCCATTTCTTCTCGTATCCGACTCGCAACGTGAATCTCGGCGAGAAATCCCAGCGCAGGCCTAGGCCCGCTTTATATGTGAGATCGTCGATGGTCCTTGTGTCCTGACGTCGTTCGCAAATCCGTCCCCACCAAGGGTCCCAGAAACAATCCAAATAGGCGGGACCTTCCGGAATGTTCGTGTCGATGAAACTCCAGCCGATTCCGGCCGTGACGTACGGCGTCAACGGCCCTTCGAGGAAGTTGAACGTGGCGCTGAAGCGAGGCGAGACCGTATCCAGCGTTCCGCGGCCTCGGAATGGTTCGCGCGTATCGGAGACGATCGAAACGTCGTAGTCGACGCTATACGAATCCAGGTCCAGTTGCACTTCGAAACGCGAATTGAAGCGATAGGCGACGGCGATTGACACGCCGACTTCGTCTTCGGTACTAACGGACGATCCGCCGCGAAAGCCGACGTCTGCGCTGTTCATGTAGAGCAAATGGGCGCCGAACTCCCAGCCAGGTTCGCGCTCTTG
>DATCLP010000454.1:0-2360 GCA_036563855.1 Steroidobacteraceae bacterium
GAGCACGTCCGCTCCGAACCCGACTCCGATCAACTCTCCGACAAAGGCCTCCGCAATGACTGCGCACAAGCGCCACATCGTCTCGATCCTGCTTCAAAACGAGGTCGGAGCGCTCACGCGGGTCGCCAGTTTGTTCGCCACGCGCGGGTACAACATCGAATCGCTCAACGTCGCACCGACGGACGATCCGACCGTATCGCGTCTGACGCTCGTCACGCGCGGTACCGACGCCGTCGTGCAGCAGATCGTCAATCAATCGCTGAAGCTGATCGATGTCATCAACGTGGACGACATGACGCGCGATCAGCACATCGAGCGCGAGTTGTTGCTGATCAAGCTGCGAGCCTCGCCGAGCCAGATGGAAAATTTGCGAGCGGCGATCAAGAAAGCCGGTGCACGGGTCTTGTCGGACGATGCGGAAAGCTTTACCGTCGAGCTGACGGACAGTGAATCGCAGATCAACCGTTTCATCGCCGAAGCGGGGAACTACGGCGAAGTGCTCGAAGTGGTGCGAAGCGGTGCACTGGCGATATCGCGAGGCGCAGAAACGCTGCGCGCGTGAGGCGCGACGAACAACACTACGAAATGCACGAGCTCGCGGTCTCTTCCAGCATCAGGGGCAGGATGTGGCGGAAGACGCAATCGAAACATCGATTGCGTCCGCACGCTGCACGTTCGTTGCTGAGGTCGCGCGCCAGGACCTGGAGCCACGATGTATCGGCTATACGATTTTCTTCCCTCAGGAAACGGATACAAGGTCCGGCTCGTGCTCAAGCAGCTGGGCATTCCTTATGAATTGATCGAAGTCGATATCGTCAAAGGCGGCTCGCGCACGCCCGAGTTCCTCGCCAAGAACCCGAATGGACGCATTCCCGTGCTCGAGGTACCGGGACGCGGATATCTTCCGGAAAGCCACGCGATCATCTGGTATCTCGCCGAAGGTTCGCACCTCGTGCCGACCGAACCCTTCGACCGTGCACGCATGTGGCAATGGATGTGCTTCGAGCAATATCACGTCGAGCCGAACATCGGCACTGCACGTTTTTGGACGAACCTGTTGGGCAAGACGCGCGCCGAGCTCGGGGAGAAGCTCATCGAAAAGAAGAAGAGCGGTTACGCCGCGCTGGATGTCCTCGAGGAAAGTCTTCGCGGGCGCCAGTTTCTCGTCGCAGACCGTTACAGCCTCGCGGACATCTCACTATTCGCGTACACGCACGTTGCGCATGAAGGCGGATTCGATCTGGCGCCCTATCCCAACGTGCGCGCGTGGTTGGATCGCGTAGCGAGCCAACCGGGGTGGGCGCCGATCACCGAGGCCTAGCGGCCTCCGCCAGGCTGTAGGCTGGAGACTGTAGGCTGTCGACGAGAAAATCGCCGCACCCTACGGCGGGAATTTTCGAACAAACAGTTGATTCGAGGCCACGTGACTCCTCGGTGGTCACCGTGCGCCACGTCTCGCAGTCGGCTGAGAAAGCGCGGCAGCACCTTCTTCCTACAGCCTACAGTCTAAAGTCTACGGCCTTGCCTGGAGCCATCAGGCTCCAGGCAAGAGGACCGTCGATCCCGTCGTCTTTCTCGCTTCCAGATCGCGATGCGCTTGAGCGACTTCGGACAACGGATACGTTTGACCGATGCGCACCGACACGATGCCGCGCTTGACGACATCGAACAGCTCTTGCGCGGCTTTCTCGAGCTCGGCACGCGTCGCGATGTAATGGAACAACGTGGGACGAGTGAGGAACAGCGAGCCGCGCTTACTGAGCTCGAGCGGCGAGAACGCAGGCGCAGGTCCGGACGCGTTTCCGTACGTCACCATCATGCCGCGCGGACGCAGGGAATCGAGCGAGCCGAAGAACGTCTCCTTGCCCACGGAGTCGTACACGACGTGCACGCCCTTGCCCTTCGTGATCGATTTGATCTGCGCGACCCAGTCGTCAGTGCTGAGCAGCACGTGATCCGCGCCGAGGCCGCGCGCGAGATCCGCCTTCGGCTGCGAGCCGACGATCGCGATGACTTTCGCACCGAGATGCTTCGCCCATTGCACGGCAATCGATCCGACGCCGCCGGCTGCTGCGTGAATGACGATCAGATCGTTCTTTCGGACTCGATACGTCCGCCGCAGCAGAAACTGCGCCGTGAGGCCTTTCAACATGATGGCGGCGGCTTGCCGATCGTCGATCTCGTCCGGCAAACGCACTGCACGGTCGGCGGGGAACAGACGCACTTCCGAATACGCGCCTGAAACTCCGCCCGTGTAAGCCACGCGGTCGCCGACGGAGAGATTCTTGACTTTGGGACCGACGGCTTCGACCACGCCAGCCGCTTCCCGCCCGAGCGTCGCAGGCAAGGTCACGGGATAG
>DATCLP010000455.1:0-6341 GCA_036563855.1 Steroidobacteraceae bacterium
TGGAATAAGCGAGCACTCCTTTCAGATCGCGCTGAAAGATGGCAGCAAACCCGCCGATGAGCAGCGTCGAGAGCCCCGCGCTGCAAACCAGCCAGAACCACAAATCGGTGCCATGCAGCACCGGCCAGAGACGCGCGAGAAGGAAGACTCCCGCCTTCACCATCGTCGCCGAATGCAGATACGCCGAGACCGGCGTCGGTGCGGCCATTGCGTGGGGAAGCCAGAAATGGAAAGGGAACTGCGCGCTTTTCGTCAGTGCCCCGAGCAGGATCAGTGCAAGCATCACTGGATAGGCAGCGTGCTCGGTGACCGTTCCTTTTGCGGCAAGCACCGTATCGAGATCGTAACCACCTGCGATCTCGCCGAGCATCACGACCCCAACGAGCAAACACAGCCCGCCGGCCACGGTGACGGTCATGGCCATTCGCGCACCGCGGCGTGCCTCGGCGCGGTGATACCAATAGGCGATGAGCATGAACGAGGTGAGGCTCGTCAGCTCCCAGAACACGACGAGCTGGATCAGATTCCCGGAGAGCACGATGCCGAGCATCGCGCCCATGAACGCCAGCAGAAACGAGAAGAAGCGCGGAACCGGGTCTTCCGGCGACATGTAGTAGCGCGAATACAGCACCACCAAGGCACCGATCAGGGAAACCAAGGCCGCGAACATCCAGGCAAACCCGTCCATTCGCAGGGCGAACCCGAGCTGCAGCGCCGGAATCCAGCTCCATTGGGTCCGTACGACCTGTCCGTCAGCGACGTCGGGAAACAGCGAGGAGACGAGGACTACGCAGGTAAGCGTCACCATCCCGGACAGCCAGATGGCTGTGTTACGGGCATGCGATGGCAAAAAAGCGGCGCACAAAGACCCTATGAAAGGTATTAGTACGACAAGGGTCAGAGTCATCCGGTCTCCATCCAAGCGTTCACTGAGCAGACAGCGAGCACGCTCGACCGCACTTTATGGATGCGCAGGCAGCTCCCGCTCGTCCGCTGACTTCACACGCTCGGGCACTTGAGCGTGCAGGGGCCGAGCGATGTGGGTATGCACGGAAGATAGCGAATTTTTCTTAACTCGTGGGTACTAAATGGCGCCTGCCGCGGGGCGGCAGGCGCAATGGAGAACTGAGAATGGAGAATTGAGAACTGGGTGACCGGGCATTCGCACCTCACGAATTGGCGCCGCGTCAGCACTCGACGACATTCACCGCAAGCCCACCGAGGCTGGTCTCTTTGTACTTCGAGCGCATGTCGAGACCAGTTTGACGCATCGTCTCGATGACGGCGTCGAGCGAGACCTTGTGGCTGCCGTCGCCGTTCAGCGCGAGATGAGCGGCGTTGATGGCCTTGACTGCACCCATCGTGTTGCGCTCGATGCAGGGAATCTGCACGAGGCCGCCGATCGGATCGCATGTGAGGCCGAGGTTGTGCTCCATGCCGATCTCTGCGGCATTTTCGATCTGTGCGTTCGTACCTCCGAGCGCGGCGGCGAGTCCGGCGGCGGCCATGGAACAAGCGACGCCGATCTCGCCCTGACAGCCCATTTCGGCTGCGGAGATCGACGCGCGCTTCTTATATAGGAAGCCGATCGCGGCAGCCGTGTACAAGAACTCGCGCGCACCTTGGTGGCTCGCATTCGATACGAACGTTTCGTAGTAGCGCAGCACCGCCGGGATGACGCCCGCCGCTCCATTCGTAGGCGCCGTCACGACACGGCCTCCGGCAGCGTTCTCTTCGTTAACGGCAAGCGCCCACAGGCTCACCCACTCGAACACGTGCGCGGGCTCGATGCGTGGTCCTCGCGCAAGTAGCGCCCGATGCAATGCCCCGGCTCGCCTCTGCACCTTCAGTGAGCCCGGCAGCGTGCCATCGCTCGCGATGCCTCGATCGATGCAAGCATGCATCGCTGCACGAACGGCATCCACATAACTGTCGGTTTCCGAAGACGGACGCCAAGCGCGCTCGTTACGGCGCACGATCTCGGCGATCGAAACGCCTTCCTGCTGGCAGATGGCCAACAGCTCCCGAGCCGAATCGAAGGGATGAGGCACGACGATCGTGCCATCGCTGGGCGGCGCGCCTTCCTTGACGATCGCGCCTCCGCCGACGGAGTAATAGCGCTGCGTCAGACGAGAACCGTCGGCGAACTTCGCTGCCAGTTCGAGCGCATTGGGATGCGCGGGTAAAAACTCGCCGCGACGGAAGCGCAGATCGGCTTCGGGATCGAACGCAATCGTAATGCGGCCATCGAGATCGAGACGCCGCGATGTGCGAACGGATTCGACGATCGAAGATACCCTACCCGGGTCGATGCGCTCCGGCTGGTGCCCGGACAGACCCAGCATGATCGCCGTGTCTGTCGCATGTCCCTTTCCCGTCAGCGCCAACGATCCATACAGATCGCATTCCACGCCTGTGATGCCTCTCGGATCGCTCGCAATCGTCGCCGCGAAATCGCGCGCTGCTCGCATCGGGCCCACCGTATGCGAGCTCGACGGACCGATGCCGATGGTGAAGAGGTCGGCGATGCTGGTGGTCATGCTGGTCGTGGCTCGTGACTTCAGAGCCCGTTCGAATGCGCCCTCAACCCCGAGCGCACGAGAATTTCCCACGCCGCTTCGGGGCTGTCCGCGAATTCGAACAGCTCGAGATCCTGGCGGCTGACCATGTGCTCTTCGACGAGCATGTCGAAGTTTATCAGCCTCTTCCAGAACGCCGAATCGAATAGCACGATCGGAAGATCCGGCGCCTTTTTCGTCTGTCGCAATGTGAGCAATTCGAACAGCTCATCCAATGTGCCGAAGCCGCCCGGAAAGATGACGAGCGCATTCGCGCGCATCGCCAAGTGCATCTTGCGCATCGCGAAATAGTGGAAGCGGAACGTCAGTTCCGGTGTCGTGTAAGGATTCGGAAATTGTTCGTGCGGCAGGCGAATGTTGAAACCGATGCTCGGGGCCTTGGCTTCGGACGCACCGCGATTGGCTGCTTCCATGATGCCTGGCCCGCCGCCTGTGGCGATGACGTTGTCGCGCCAGCGCTCGCGAGGTTTGCGCGCTCCGCCGCGCTCCGAGGCGATGCGCGCAAATTCGCGCGCGGCCTGATACCAGCCGAGCTGCCGCTCGATGCGTTCGCGATGCTGCTCGTACAGCGCCGCATCCGACTTCTTCCACTCCTCCACCTGCTCCGGGGAAGGCACACGCGCGCTGCCGAAGACGATGATCGTGGAGCGAATACCCCAGTCGCGCAGCAGGAGGTCGGCCTTCGCGTATTCGAGCGCGAAACGAACTGCGCGCATCTCGTCGCGCAACAGAAACTGGATGTCTTCGACCGGCAATAGATAGCTCGGTGATTCGAGCTGCAGACTCGAAGGATGAGGATTCGGCGAGTTGTCGTTGGTCATGATGAGAAACCTTTTCTTTCATAGAACTGCCAAATCCGTCCGCCATCCACGACGAGGTCATGGCAGTTCACGTAACTGCCTTCATCGCTCGCGAGAAACAGAGCGGCATGAGCGATGTCATCGGGAGTGCCGGCGCGCGGCAGCGGCGTTGCCCGCGCGAGGTTCTGTTCGAGTTTCGCGAGCTTGCGGCGGTTCTCTTCTTCGCTGAGCGTGTTCGCACGGGCAGAACCGCCCCAGAAAATCGGCGTTGCGATCGCTCCGGGCGAGATCGCGTTGACGCGAATCCCGTGAGGCCCAAGCTCGACACCCGCAAGTCGCGTGAAGTGCGCAACCGCAGCCTTCGCCGTCGAATAGAAAATGTTGCCTTGCGCGTAACGATGTCCCGCGACGCTTGCGTTGTTGATGATGCTGCCGCTGGCCTGCGGTTTCATGACGCGCGCAGCATGTTTGACGCCGAACACGACACTGCCGACGAGTAGCTGGAGTGCGGCCGACAGCTCCTGCTCCGTGACGGTTTCGATCGTTCCCGTCGTCGGAGCGCCGGCATTGTTGAACATGCAGTCGAGCCGGCCGAAACGCGCCACGGCCGTATCGACGAGCGCCGCGATGTCGGCTTCCCGGGTCACATCCGCCGCTTGAAAGACGGCTTGGTCGCCGAGCTCGCGAGCGAGCGCTTCGCCTTTGTCCCGAGTTCGGCCCGCAAGCACGACCCGCGCACCCTCGCGCACAAAGCACCGCGCTGTCGCCTCACCGATCCCACTGGTCGCTCCGGTGATGACGGCCACCTTTCCTTCGAGTCTGCCAGGCATTGTGTACTCCCGTTTCGAGTCGACAAATCACAATTGATAAATGCGTTGCGCGGATCGACACTGAAGCTCTTCGCAGCGAAGCGCGCTCGCGCCGCTGCATGTCGCACGAGCGCGCGGCCGCGCGCAGAGGATGCGGATCCGACGCGCATTGCGGCGGAATGCTGCACCTTTGTCAATCGTAGACCGACGACCGTGCAACGGTCGGGAGAGCTCGATGAACTATCTCACCGGTTTCGGCAACCATTTCGCGACCGAGGCGATTGCGGGGGCGTTGCCGATTGGTCGCAACAGCCCGCAGCGTCCGGCGTTCGGATTGTATGCAGAGCAGCTTTCGGGCACGGCCTTTACGGCACCGCGATCGGAAAACAGGCGCACATGGCTCTATCGGATGCGGCCGACCGCCTCGCATCCTACCTATCGCCCTTACACGCGCACGAGCCTGCTGCGCTCGGGTCCGTTCAACGAGGTACCGCCCGCGCCCAATCGGTTGCGCTGGGATCCATTGCCCATGGCTGCGGCGGAGCAGGACTTCGTCGAAGGGCTCGTAACTTACTGCGGCAACGGCGCACCGGATGAACAACGCGGTGTAGCCGTGCATCTTTATGCGGCCAACCGTTCCATGGAGCGCCGCTGCTTCCAATGCAGCGACGGAGAGCTCTTGATCGTGCCGCAGGAAGGCACGCTCCGCATCGTTACGGAGCTCGGCAAGCTCGAAGTTGCGCCCTCGTTCGTCGCCGTCATTCCGCGCGGCATTAGATTCCGCGTCGAGATCGATACCCAGGCCCGCGGTTACGTGTGCGAGAACTACGGCGCGCCGTTCCGTCTGCCCGAGCTCGGCCCCATCGGCTCGAACGGCCTGGCCAATCCGCGCGACTTCGAAGCGCCCGTCGCCTGGTTCGAAGATATCGATGAGCCGTTCGAAGTGATCCAGAAATTCCAGGGTCAGTTGTGGTCGATGCAGCTCGATCACAGCCCCTTCGACGTAGTTGCCTGGCACGGCAATCTCGTGCCCTATCGCTACGATCTACGTCGCTTCAACACGATCGGCACCGTGAGCTTCGATCATCCGGATCCCTCGATCTTCACCGTGCTGTCCTCGCCGAGCGATACCGCGGGCGTTGCGAATTGCGACTTCGTCATCTTTCCGCCGCGGTGGATGGTCGCGGAGGACACGTTCCGTCCGCCCTGGTTCCATCGCAACGTCATGAGCGAGTTCATGGGGCTCATTCACGGCATCTACGATGCGAAGGAAGGCGGCGGTTTCGTGCCGGGCGGCGCATCGCTCCACAATCAGATGAACGGCCACGGCCCTGACGTGACGTCGACGATGAAGGCGATGGAAGCCGATCTCAAACCGCACAAGATCGACAACACGCTTGCCTTCATGTTCGAGAGCCGCTGGGTCATGCGGCCGACTGCGTACGCAATGAGCTCGCCGCAATTGCAAAGCGATTACGACGACTGTTGGAAGAATTTCCCGAAAGCACGGTTGCCGCGATGATGCTCGACGAAACCCACGATCCTCGCGCCCGCAGCTGGCTCGCCGACGCCAACGATCACCCGGAGTTTCCGCTGCAGAACCTGCCGCTCGGCGTGTTCTCGACGGCCCACGGGCCGAGCCGCGGCGGAATCGCGATCGGCGAGCACATCCTCGATGTGACGAAACTTTCGCCGTTGCTTTCGGGCGATGCGCTGAGGGCGGCGCAAGCGATGTCGCAGCCGACATTGAACGCCCTCTTGTCGCTCGGCGCCGGTCCGCGCCGCGCTTTACGCAGAGCCGTCTTCGCGGTGCTCACCGAGCGCAAGCACGAAGTTGCCGTGCGTGAGGCGCTGATTCCGGCACGCGAGTGCACGATGCAATTGCCGGCCGACATCGGCGACTACACCGATTTCTATGCCGGCATTCATCACGCGGAGAACATCGGCCGACAGTTCCGTCCGGACAATCCCTTGCTGCCGAATTACAAGTACGTGCCGATCGGCTATCACGGCCGCAGCTCGTCGATCGAAGTCTCGGGCGCAGAAGTGATTCGGCCGCACGCACAGATCAAGGGACCGAACGACGCAGCGCCCGCGTACCGAGCGAGCCAGCGGCTCGACTACGAGCTCGAGCTCGGCGTGTGGATCGCAGG
>DATCLP010000456.1:0-2083 GCA_036563855.1 Steroidobacteraceae bacterium
GCTCTCCCCTTTGCTGTAGATGGCCTCGACATTGCCGCGCGCGACCTCCTGCTTGAACACCGTATACGGAATCGTGACGGCTGCATCCGGGCTCGGAAACAGCAGCCGCATCACGATGTAATTGATCGCGAGAATGGCCAGGAACGTGAACCACACTTTCCGCGGCGGCATCGTCGGCCGATTCGAATCCGCGTTGACCTTCGGCCGGTCCCCCGATCCCGGCGAGCGGGCATTCGGCGGCGTATCCGCACGGCGTTCGATCTGCGGTGCTGGTCTCGTCATGCCGACTCCATCGGAACTCTTGCGTGGTCAGGTTGAATATTGCCGACAGCACCAGATTCAAGCAGACACACTAAGCGGATGCCTTGGCGAGCGCATCGTGAGTCCTACGGAATGCGCGCGCGTCAAGCCCTGTTCCGGGTGCTCACCTGAACTCGAAGTACTCGAAATGCAGATTCGAATCGGGAACTCCGAGCCGGCGGAGCTCCTTGCGCACGTGCTCGAGCAATCCCTTCGGCCCGCAAAAGGCGACTTGAACGTTCGGCGCCCCGACTTCGCGCACAATGCTCTCGAGCCGCTCGGAAAATCCAGGCGTGCTCGGACCTGACGAGATCGGGACGAACTGCGCATTCGCACGCTCGGCGAGCTCTCCAACACGAGCCGCGCTCGGGAACTCACGTCCCGGCGTGAAGAAATAGAACAGCGTGACGCGCGACAGATCTCCCGCGTCCTCTGCAGTCAGCCAGGCGAGGAACGGCGAGATGCCGACCCCACCTGCAATCCACACTTCCCGCTCGCCGTGGACGGGCCGGTTAAAGCGTCCGAAAGGCGCGTAGATGTCGGCATGCATGCCGACAGTCGTTTCGCGAGTCAGCTTGTGCGTGTAATCGCCGAGATCGCGAATGACGAAATGGACGTGTCCGTTCCTGCCGCTGGCGATCGTGAACGGATGCGGCTCACGCAAGCCGTCCTCCTTGATCGAGATGAAACCGAACTGTCCCGGTTTGAAAGGGATGGGATGGTCGACCGGCGCGAGCTCGAGATGCAGCCCGCCCTGCCCCTGGTTGGTCTGAACGACTCGGTACTCCGCGTGGGTGGACACGAATCGATACAAGAGCAGCTTGTACGCTGCCGCCGCAAGTCCCAGTACGGCCATCGCCGTGAGCCACACACCGGCCGGGCTCGCAAGCTCGATCGGATTGCGAAAACTCAGCCAGTGCAGGACGACGATCGCAAAGAGCGGACCCGACAGCTTGTGCAGCAACCGCCAGCGGTGATACGGAATCTTTCGATTCAGTGCGAGCAGAACGATGAAGCCGAGCGCAAGCAAGCTCAGTTGCCGCACGAGGCGCATGTAGAAGCGCGGCAGCGTAACGATCGTCACCGTTTCCCAGTGCTGGAGCAGCGCCGGGAACGCGAAATGGACGCTCGCAAAGACGAGCGCCCAAACGGCCAGCCACTTGTGCGCGAGGTAGACGCGGTCGAGTCCGCCGAATATCGATTCGACGGTCTTCAATCGCCCGCCAAGCAACGCCGCTGCGCCCATCAGCGCGAGCGCCGCCACACCCGACGCCAGGCTCAACGCGGAAAGAGTGAGCCAATCCTCCCGCGGAATTTCGGCGAGCGTGACCGCAAAACTGATCGCGGTGATACCGATGACCGCGCTGCTACTGTTCAGATATTTCATCGCATCACCCGGACACGGCGCGAGCACGCACGAAAATCTTCGATAGCTCGCGTAACCAAAGCACGGTGCTCCCGACGCCCGCGCAAATCAGCCAATCCGTCAGCGTGAGCGGAACGGCCGAGAACGCCCGCTGCAGGAAGGGGACGTAGATCACCGCAATCTGCAACAGCAACGACAAGCACACAGCGGCCCACAACCATCGGTTGGCGAACATACCGACGAAGGCGCTCTCCTCGTCGGACCGCGCGTTGAAGACCGTGAAAAGCTGGAAGAACACGAGCGTCGTGAATGCCATCGTCTGCGCGTGCGCCAGCGTTCCGGAACCTTCGATGAATCCGCCAGGCAAGCTGAGATCCAGGACGAACAGCGTTCCGGCTGCCATGATCGTGCCGACGA
>DATCLP010000457.1:0-3697 GCA_036563855.1 Steroidobacteraceae bacterium
GGGTGTCGGCTGCGAGGTGATCACCGCCGATACGGCAGCAGCTTTTCGCGAGCAGCTCGCCAAGCGCCAGCCGTCGTTGATCCTGCTCGATTTGCAAATGCCGGGCATGGACGGCATCGAGGCGCTGCGCTACCTCGCGCGGCAGGGCACGACCGCCGGCATCTTGCTGGCGAGCGGGATGGATTCGCGCGTTCTGTCGAGCGCCCGTCAGCTCGGCGAATCGCTCGGGCTGAAAATGCTCGGTACGCTGCAAAAGCCTGCGATGCTGGAAGACATCGAAGCGTTGCTCGCAAAGCACATCCAGCCTGGCGAGCGGCTGTCGGTCGACGAGCTGCAAGCGGCGATCGAGGAGCACGAGCTGGTCGTACACTACCAACCGAAGGTCGTGCGCACCGACAAGGATTGGCAGGTGCGCAGTGCCGAAGCGCTCGTGCGCTGGCGTCACCCGCGCCTCGGTTTGTTGTTTCCGGGCGAATTCCTGCAGCTGGCAGAACAATCGGGACTCATCGTCGGCATCACGGATTTCGTGCTCACCGACGCGATTCGGCAAATCGGTCACTGGCGTCAGCGCGGCCTGCATCTGACGGCCGCAGTGAATCTGTCGCCGCGGCTCGTGCAGGATCTCGAATTCCCCGACCGCCTCGGACGCTTGTTGAAAGAGTTCGACGTGACTGCCGAGCAGCTCACGCTCGAGGTCACCGAGGCAGCGTCGCTCCACGATCCGGAGCTCGTCATGGACATCTTCACGCGGTTGCGCGTGAAGGGCGTCGGCTTGTCGCTGGACGATTTCGGCGTCGGGTTGTCGCCGCTCACGCAGCTCTACAAGTTGCCGTTCAGCGAAGTGAAGATCGACCGCGAGCTCGTCAACGAGCTGGCGACCTCGAAGCCTGCGGCGACGGTCGTGCGCGCGATCGTCGATCTGGCGCACTCATTGTCGCTGAGCGTCTGCGCGGAAGGCGTGGAGACGCCTGCGGCGTTCGAGTTCCTCGAACAAGTCGGATGCGATGCGCTGCAGGGCGATTTCATCGCAGCCGCGATGCCCGCGAGCGAAATCGAGACGTTCATCGACGTGTGGAACGGCTCGGATCACACGCTGGTGCCGGTCGTGCGCAAGTAAAGCCTCGCAGGCTGTAGACCGTAGGCTGTAGGCTGTAGGTAGAGCGCGCGTCCGCGCAACTATTTTTTCCCTTGCGCAGCGGGGGAGGGGCAGAAGAATTGCGGCGCAGCCGCTGCGCCGCGCCTCAGATGGCTCTCTTCATTTTCTCTTTCGTCTGCCGCAGCATGTGTAGCGGTGCGGTCAGCACGATGCGCGTGCCTTGACCCGGCTCTTCGAATGCGATCGTGCCGCCGAGCATGCGCGCGCGATATTCCATGATCTTCAATCCCAAGCCCGGACGCCCTTGCGCAAGTCCCGCGCTCAAACCGATGCCGTTGTCCGTGATCGAGAGCTGCAGCTTGCGTCCGACGGTGCGTAGGTCGATCAGGATTTCCGTCGCGCGCGAATAGCGAGCCGCGTTCGTCGTCGCTTCCTGCGCCACGCGATACAGATGCGTCGCAGCGCCTTCCTCGAGATCCGGCAGTTTTTGGTCGCCCGTCGTGAACGTGCATTGCAGGCTGTACATGTCCGTACAGCGTTGCGCGAGGTGCTTCAGCGCCTCCGACAAACCGCCGCGCTCGAGATTGACGGGCGCAAGTCCGCGCGCGAGCGAGCGCGTGCTTTGAATCGCATGCGCGAGCAGGTCGCTGATCTTGTGGATCTGCGGCAGATACTTGTCGGCTTCGCGGGCGAGCTGCACTTCGAGACCTTTCAGCAGCAGCGACAATCCGGTGAGCTCCTGCCCGAGCCCATCGTGCAGGTCGCTGCCGAGGCGCCGCTGCTCGCGATTCGAAATTTCGAGAATTTCCTGCTCGAGCACCTTTTGTGCCGTGATGTCGCGCAACGCGCAGACGAGGCCGGTGATCGTGCCGCGGTCGCGCAGCGGTGCCATCGTGTACGTGTACCAGCGAATCGCGCCGTCCTGCGAGATCCAGGCGCGCTCCTGATCCATTAACGAGCGGCCCGTGCGGATGGCGCTGGCGGCCTGACTTTCCAGATCCGGCACGGTTTCCTCGCTCCAAACTTCCGATAGGCGCTTGCCGAGAACTTCTTCGCGCTTCTTGCGCAAAAGATCGAGCAAGGCCCGATTGACCACGGTCAATCGACCTTCGGTGTTCACGGCAAAGACGATTTCGGGGAGACTGTCGATGAGCGTGCTGAGCAACAGGCGTTGCTCTTCGAGCGCAGCTTCTGCGGCGCGCCGCTTGCGACGATCGCGGGCTTCCGTGAGCGCACGTTGCACGACCGCCGGCAATCGCTGCAGGCGATCCTTCAATACGTAGTCGGTGGCGCCGCTCTTCAACGCCTCGATGGCGCGTTCCTCGCCGAGCGAGCCGGAAACGAAGATGAACGGCACATCGGGGCAAGCGCGCTGCGCGATCTTGAGCGCGGCAAGACCGTCGAAGCCCGGCAAGGTGTAGTCTGCCAGCACGACATCCGGCGACTCGGGTTGCAGGGCCGCGCGAAAATCGGGTTCGTGAGTGGCCACGCGCCACTCGACTTTCATACCGTTGCGGGCGAGCTCGAGCTGGATCAACTCCGCGTCATGCGGATCGTCTTCGAGCAAGACGATTCTCAGCGCTTCCCGCTCCTCACTCATGTCCTGATCGATCCGCAACGGCTTGTCACCCGGCAAAGCTATCACCTAATTCGCGACTGTGGAAAATGTGGATTGTCGCCTGCTTGTACACCCGCGATCTTGAATGATACAAACCCTTACGTTCGATACGCCTTCCGTTCGTGTTGGATCGTGTTATGTCCGCTGAAGGTGGCCAATGGCAGAGCAGACCAGGATTGTCATCGTCGATGATCACCCTTTCGTTCGCGAGGGACTGAAGCAGCTCCTGGCGGGGCAAACGGAGTTTCAGCTGATCGGCGAAGCTTCATCGGTCAGCGACGCACAAGCCAAAATCGATGCAGACGAGCCCGACGTCGCAGTGGTCGACTTGGCGCTCGGTCACGACGACGGCATCGATTTGGTGCGCTGGATCCGTCAGCACCATCCCAATGTGCGTGTGCTCGTGCTGTCGATGCAGGATGAGGCCCTGTACGCGGAACGCTTACTGCGTCTCGGCGTAAGCGGGTATGTAATGAAGAACGTTGCCGGCCAGGACTTCCTTGGTGCATTGCGGAAAGTGGCGCGCGGTCAGCGGCACGTCAGCGCGGCGATGGGCGAGCGGTTGCTCAGCCAAGTGGCGCGCGGTCGAACGCTCGGTGTCGACGAAGACCCAGTCTCGGCGCTCACCGAACGGGAGCTCGAAGTGTTCAAGCTGATCGGCGAAGGGATCAGCACGCGCGAGATCTCGCAGCGCCTTGAGCTATCGATGAAGACTGTGGACGCTCACCGCCGCCACATGCGCGAGAAACTCAACCTGCGTTCGACGAGCGAGCTCATCCGCTACGCCACGCGGTGGGTCTCCGAGCGGGCCAACGACCCCGGTACGGCCCGCGTCAGTTCGTAGACGTTCAACCGCGAAGCTCCTGTTCAGGGACTCCCGGTTTGACGGCGCCGGGACGGTCGCGCCCTCCTAAAACCTGTCATAACTCATTGAACCGCAAGTTTATTTTGCATAAGCCGCGTTGCGGCCCGGCCGCATTGAA
>DATCLP010000458.1:0-1658 GCA_036563855.1 Steroidobacteraceae bacterium
GCCGAGGGCCGCACAGAGCCGCGCCGTCTCGTTGGCGAACGTGATCTTCAGCGCATGAAAGTTGTTGCAGCAGTATTTCACCGTTTCCGCCGCCCTGATCGAGGTCTGATAGAACTCGCAAGGCAGGTGTCCGAACAGGGCGCGCAATTGCCGGACCGGAAAGTCGTGGTTCGCACCGACGATCGTGAAGGGCGGATGATCGTAGTCGCGAATCGAACTGCCCTCGCGCAGGAACTCGGGCTGGAAGCACACATCGAAGTCGATGCCGTCGCGCTTTCCCGATTCCCGCTCGATGATCGGACGAAGGGTATCTTCCACGGTTCCCGGAATCACCGTGGAGCGGAACACGAAAACATGGCGCGTCTGCTTCGAGCGCAACGCGCGCCCCAGCTCGACCGAGAGCTTCAACAGGGCCGACTGGTCCTGGCTTCCATTCTGGGCCGACGGCGTCCCGACGCAGATCAGGGATACGTCGGTATCGCACACAGCTGCGGTGGTGTCATTGCCTACCCTGACGCGCCCTGCCGATACCACTTCGCGCATCAGGTCGACCATGCCTTCCTCGACGACGGGCGTCTTGCCCTCCTGAATGAGCGCGAGCTTCGTCTGGTCGATATCGACGCCGAAGACGTGGTGCCCATCGCGCGCAAGGCACGCGAGCGATACCGCGCCTACGTATCCAAGTCCGAATATGCTGATTCTCATCACGCCGAGACTCCCTGAATCTGTGGGCTGCGACACCCGGTTTCCCATGCGCGGAGACAGCGGTCGATGATCTCATCCAGGCGCTGCATCGAGCGCGGCCAGGCATGGTGCGAGAGCATGCGAGCGCGTCCGGCTTGGGCAAGCCTGGCCCGCAAGGAAGGGTCGTTCAGTATCGCCAGTACGGCATCCGAATACTCCTCCGGACCGGATCCGACCAGGAAGTGCTCTCCGGGGATTGCATCGACGCCGCCAGCTGCGATCCGGCTGCTGACGACCGGTACGCCCATTGCCATCGCCTCGAGGATCTTGTTCTGCGTACCCCGGGCGATGTTGAGCGGCGCGACCATGAGCGCAGACTTCTGCACATAGGGACGCACGTCCGGAACGGAGCCGGTAACCGTCACTCCCGGGATCCTTCCCAGGCGCCGCACCGCCGGTGACGGATCCGCACCGACGATCAGGAGCTTCACGTTCGGGCGCCGCGCACGGATTCGCGGCAGCGTGTTCGCACAGAAGTCGAACATGCACTCCTGATTCGGATAGTAGTCCATGCGGCCGACGAAGCAGATGGTGTCCGGCTCGTACGGCTCGGGGCTCGGCGCGAAATACTCGCTGTCGACTCCGTTCGGAAACCAATCGCTCGGCACGCCGGTGCCGTACGACTCGAGCGTCTCCCACTCGGCCCGCGTCGTTGCCGTGCACATGTCGAAGAGACGGGCGAGACGCCGCTCCTCGCGCGCCAGCTTCACGCCTTCGAGCCAGTAGCCCGCGGACAAGGGAAACGGCTTGTAGCGGGCATATTCGAGCCATTTCTGCGAATCCATGTCGCCGAAATCGAGAATCTTCGGCGCGTCGCTCACGTGCGCGACGTACTGCGCGACCGACGAGCAGTGCACGAAGACGAGATCGAAGCGCTCCTTCCGGAGCAGCCGCGTGATCTGGCGTTGCAGGGA
>DATCLP010000459.1:0-6652 GCA_036563855.1 Steroidobacteraceae bacterium
GACTCACGCATCCGCTCGTCACAAAGGCCGACGGCACGAAGTTCGGGAAGACCGAACAGGGAACCGTTTGGCTGGATGCGAAACGCACTTCGCCTTATCGGCTCTATCAGTTCTTCATCCAAACCGCCGATGCGGATGTGATGACGTTTCTCAAGTATTTCACGTTCCTGTCGCGAGACGAGCTGCAAGCGCTCGAGAAGTCCTTGCAGCGCGAACCCGAGAAGCGAGCCGCCCAGCAAGCGCTCGCTCGCGAAGTCGTACGCCTCGTTCATGGCGAGACGGAGCTCGCACGCGCGGAGAGCGCCACACAGGCGTTGTTCGGAACTTCGATCCGCGATTTGGATGAAGCAACACTGCTCGATGTGATGTCGGATGCGCCCTCGACGCAGAAACCGCGCGAGGTGCTCGACTCGTACACGCTCATCGATGCGCTCGTGGACAGCGGTCTCTGCGCTTCGAAGGGCGCGGCGCGCAAGGACATCGCAGCCGGCGGGATCTACGTGAACAACGAAAGGGTGAGCGATGTCGCGGCCACGCTTCGAACCTCGGACTTGATCGGCGGTTCTCACATCGTGCTGCGCAAGGGCAAGAAGAACTATCACCTGTTGCGCTTCGCCTGAGGCATCCCGAGCGGATAGTTCACCCCCGATCTGCGCGTGCACTTGCTGGGCGCGAAGGCCGGTCTGCAGCGTTGAGAAAAGACCGCCAGCGCAGGGATCGGCTTGACGTTGGCTCCCGTCGAACTCAAGCTCAGCCTGTTGCGTTTAGCCTTTGCTGGTGGAATCGCATGCGCTCATCGCCCCGCTGGGTCGTTCTTGCCCTTGCCGCTGTTGTAGCGGCAACTCTGCGCGCGGATTCCGACCCCAATGGCGGCGGCGGTCCGCCCCCGCCGCGCGACGGCCATGAGTTCCATTTCGTTCGCCTCGCCTACACCGACGTCGGGTTCGGTCGCCGCCAAACCTGGTTGACCGACTGGCCCGAAGCGGAAATGCATTTGATCGGCGGATTGCGCCGCCTGAGCCGCATCGACGTTTCCGAAGAGAATCGCTACCTGACGCTTCGCGACGAGCATCTATTCGAGTATCCGCTGCTGTACGCGGTGGAAGTCGGCTATTGGTATTTGGACGATGTCGAAGTCGCGCGCTTGCGCGACTATCTGCTTCGCGGCGGCATGCTGGTCGTGGATGACTTCCATGGAACCGCCGAATGGGCGAACTTCATGGAGAGCATGCGGAAGGTCTTTCCGGATCGCACGGTCGTCGACATTCCGGACACCGACCCGCTGTTCAATATCGTCCATGAGCTCGACGATCGTATTCAGATCCCCAGCATCGGTGTCTTGTTTCGCGGCGTGACCTACGAACGCGACGGCTACACACCGCATTGGCGCGGCATCTACGACGACCACGGACGATTGATGGTCATCATCAATTTCAACATGGACCTGGGCGATGCCTGGGAGCATGCGGATACGCCCGAATACGCGCTGCAATACACGAATCTCGCCTATAAGTACGCGGTTAATTACATCGTGTATGCGATGACGCACTGACCCGAGGGCTACGGGCAGGCGACAGGCAACAGCTTGGGCGCGCGGAGCGCGCAAGTTCGCCTCTCCATTGGAGAGAAGCAGCGAGAGCAAATGCGTCGCGGTAAGGGGATCGCGCGAAGCGCGCTTCTACTTCAGCCTTCAGCCTTCAGTCTTCAACCTTCAGCCTCTAATATCTCAGCGGCCTCAAACACCGCGGACATACGGCGCGGCTGAACCGCAGATCCTCCGTCGTGAATTCCGCTTGTTTCGCCTTGCATCGCGAGCAACGCAGCCGTTGGGCAATCACGTGCGTTTGCGACGCCCACCCGAAGCGCTGGGCAAAGTCGTAGCACTCGATCGCCTTGTAGTGCCCGCATTTGCGGCAGCGGATGTAGACCTGACGGCCGGATTCGCCGAGGTACGCCAGTGTGCCGGGTAATGGAGGGCGCTTTGCAGGCATGGCATGAAGCGGTCGGCCCCAGGCGGTTCGCACCCGCTGACCGGCCGTATTCCTTGTCTGCGGTTCGGGTGCAAATCAGTCCTCGCAACTCAAGCACATTTTTTGCTGGCGCGAGATCAACTGCGGCTGCGCAAGACGAGCTGCGCGCAGCTTGGGGATCAGCACGTTGATCGTCATCAGCGCTTCCTTGCATCGTCGGGCTTCGGGGCTCAACGCGGCTGCGGCCGGCAAGCCGGCGCCCGTTTCGTCTTCGAAGTGCGCTGCCAAGGTCTGCAGACGATCGATCGTTTCATCGATCAGTTGGACAGGGTCGATGAACATGGAAGGCCGCCCTCCACGGTTGATGCTGATGAAGGACTGTATATAACTACAGTTACCCCTCTCTCGGCAAGCGGGGCGGACGACGAAGTGGTGAGGTCGTTCGACGAGAACAACGTGTCGCAAGGCGGTCGCTGTACTTGCTTGTTTATCCGCTCTTTTTTTCGAATGAGACGCGCCGCCGAAAAAAGCCGAGCAGAGATGCTCGATACCGCGTATAGTGCTTTTCGGCTCGCGACTGTCCTTTTTATCTTTCTTTGGCCAACGCGCATTCGCGCCTCCATTGGCCAATCCAACTAAAACCGATCGTTTCGAACCGTATGGAGACGGCTTCAGGCCGTGATGTTTTACCGGCGCATTCAACGGCGACATCGCCTCGCGCCATTTCGAGAGTTGTAACAATGAGCAAGATTTACGTGGGCAACCTGCCCTTTTCCGCCGATGAGAATGCGGTTCGCGAGCTGTTTGCGCAGCACGGCACCGTCGATTCCGTGGCTTTGATCATGGATCGCGATACAGGCCGTCCTCGCGGCTTCGGGTTCGTGGAGATGCCTCGCGCAGACGCTGCACGCGCCATTCAAAACCTGAACGGCCACAGCATGGGCGGTCGCCCGCTCAAGGTGAACGAGGCTCAGGACAAGCCCCGCGGCGGTCGTCGCTGGTAATCGAAAAATGCGCCGCGCGCAAACGCGGCGCATCCCCTCCTTAAAGTCACTTCGTCATGTCGTCCAACCGGAAGGCCGACGACTTCGGCATCGGTGCCGAATTCAAGGATCCGCGCGCGCTAGCGCTGCGTGCCATGGAAGCGAAGGCAGAGTTGCGCAAATCGCGCATTGCCGCCCTACGTGCTTCCGACACACCATCGGCCGAACGAATTTCTCTCTGGGAGAGCTTTCACGAGCTTCGCCTGCCCGTCGATCCGCATCATCGGCTCATCCCGGTCATTGCGAAAGACACGGCGCTTTCCATCGGTGAGATTCACGATGAGCAAAAGCGCCGCCTGGCGGCCAAGAGTGAGGTCAAACCATGAGTAACGAGCCCGCCGATTCGACCGTCCTCGAGACGAGCTTTCAAATCGATTCCATCGTCCCAACAGCGGATCCGACGAACGGCTCCGGCCAATGGGTCAGATACGTGATCTCGCAAGGACCGAATGCAGAGAATGCAATCACCGGCCTGCGCCAAGGCACGCTCGACGAAGCAGTCGTTGCGCTTCGCGACATGGTCGAGAAGCTCAATGAGCGTTGCGGGAAGTTGGCGAAGAAGAAGAAATGAGGCTGAATACTCAAGACTGAAGGTAGAAGCGCGCGTAACGCCAGAAGCGCAGGCGCGCTTCTTGCTCGGAGCCCGACGCCCCGAGCCCAAGCCTTAACACTGAGAAGTGTCGCTCCTTCGTCTCACAATACTCGTGAGCGCCAAACCAAGCGCGAATGCTCCGTAGTTCGCAACCAGCGCACCTCGACTGATGTGCTTGCGGAAACCTGGGCGAAATCGTCTAGGCGTCACGACGTAGTCGACGAAGAACGCGACCGCCGTCGTGACGGCCGCTTCGCTGAAAATTCGCGCTGTCGATATGTTTGCGAGAGGGCGGCGAGCGCGCCCGAACGCCGCCTCATAAAATGTCGCCCAGAAGATCGACATCGCGTGATGGATCGCGTAACCGACCACTGTGTGTCTGAGCGTTGCGCGGCGCGTATACGCCTCGCGTTCGCCCCAAACCCATTGGCTCGGTCCATTCAATGCGCCCGCAGCGCTGTCCTCCGAATGCTTGCTGGCTATGGACAGGACGACCGTCGATAGGATCGACGCGGCAGAGCCCGATCCCACGGCGCCTCGGAGCGCACACCCGATGCTCTGCGTTACTTGAGTCATATCTGAACAACGTTTGTTTTCTCATGCTTGGTTCCTTGCACGCTCACTCGCGTTTCTTGCCGTCCGTACCCCTTCTTCGCGCTTCGCGCGCTATTCTGGCCGTCGCCCGTAGCCTGTAACCCTCTTTCGACCCGCTGTCGCCGCACCCTGTCGCCTCTTAGCCATGAACATCCTCCTCACCGGCATCACAGGCTTCATCGGAAGACACCTCGCGCACGCATTGCGCGAGGCGGGCCATCGCGTGATCGGCGTCAGTCGTTCCGGAACGGGCTCGGACATGGTTCGCGGCGATTTCACGAAGGATCTCCAGCCGGAAGTGTGGGTACCTCGGCTGCGCGGCATCGATGTCGTCATCAACGCAGCCGGGATCTTGCGCGAGCGAGGCACGCAAACCTTCGACGCCATTCATACGCGGGCACCGCAAGCGCTGTTCGCCGCGTGCGTCCAATCGGACGTCAAGCGCGTCATTCAGATTTCTGCACTCGGCGCCGACCGCGGACAGAGCGGCTATTTCCGCAGCAAGCGCGCCGCCGATGATTTCCTCGCTTCGTTGCCGCTCGACTGGACGATCGTGCAGCCATCGCTCGTCTACGGAGAAGGCGGAACGAGCGCGCGACTGTTCACCATGCTCGCCTCGCTCCCCGTCATTGGTGTCCCGGGCCATGGCGAACAGCGCGTTCAACCCATCCATGTCGACGATGTCGTTGCTGCCGTCGTGGCGTTGTGCGAACGGTCGATGCGCAGGCGCGCCCCGCTCGTCGGACCGCAGGAGATGTCTTTCAAAGAGCTCCTGCTGCAATTGCGCGCTGCTATGGGGCTTGGACGGGGCCGCCTACTGTACGTGCCGATGCGCTTCATGCGCTTTGCCGCGCGCATTGCCGAGATTTCCCCGCATTCGCTCTTGGATCGCGAAACGCTCGCAATGCTCGAAGCGGGCAATGTTGCAGATCCATCGCTCACGGCTCAGTTGCTGGGACGCGCGCCGCGCGGCGTGAAGCGGTTCGTCGATCGGGGCTCGCGCGAAAACGTCGTGCGCGCCGCGCAACTCGGCTGGCTCTTGCCGCTGCTACGCATCGGCATTGCGCTCGTCTGGCTGTGGACGGGCATCGTATCGCTCGGCCTCTATCCGCGCGAAGAGAGTTACGAATTGCTTCACCGTACAGGCGTGCCGGCAGACCTCGCGCCCATGTTCCTGTATGGAGCCGCCACGCTCGATCTGCTGCTCGGCCTCGCAACGCTTCTTCTCAGGCGGCGACGATTGCTGTGGCTGGCTCAGATCGCCGTGATTCTGGCGTACACCGCGATCATCACGGCCGAGCTCCCTGAGTTTTGGCTCCATCCTTACGGACCGGTTCTCAAGAACATTCCGATGTTGATCGCGTTGTATATGCTGTACGTACTCGAGAGACCGCCGTGGAATACCTCATCGTAAAGACGCTCCACATCCTGTCGTCGACGGTGTTGTTCGGCACGGGCATCGGATCTGCGTACTACATGTTGTTCACGAGCCTCACGCGCGACGCGCATGCGGTCGCGAACGTCGTTCGTCTCGTCGTCATCGCCGATTGGGCGTTCACGACCACGACGATCGTCATCCAACCGCTTACCGGGTTGTATCTCGTCCATCTGATGGGTTACCCGCTGACGAGCGCCTGGGTTCTCTGGTCGATCGTGCTGTACTTCGTCGCCGGCGCTGCGTGGCTGCCCGTCGTGTGGATGCAAATCAAGATGCGCGACATGGCGAAGGTTGCGGCCGCCTCGAACAGTCCGCTCCCGCCGAAGTATTGGGCTTACTTGAAAGTATGGACGGCGCTCGGCTTCGTGGCCTTTGGCGCGCTAGTCATCGTCTTTTATTTGATGGTCGCAAAGCCCGCCTGACGCTCGTCGTGCGTCGCAACCCGAAGAGTACGCCAGAGCTCTTCCAGCACCGGCCCACCGCCCAGAACGAAGATCCCTATCAGCACGGCAGCAAGCTCGCCCGCTCGCAATCCTGGCTCGCGAAGCGCAACGCGCCAGCTGCCGTCCGCGATCGGCCATTCGATTACGATCCAGCATGCAATCGCCACGATCGGTAGGACGTCCAGGAATGCATGCGCATGCTGTTCGAGCGGCGAGATATGCCGCCGCGGCTGCGTGAATCGCACATCAGCATAGGACAGCGCTGTATGCGCGATACCAGCGAGCGCGACGATGACGAACAGAGCGAGCGACGGCGCGAAGAGCGCAATGCCGAGCACAATGACCACGATCGTCGCGAGCTGCGCCACGTGAAATACGCCTTCGATCCAACCTGACGTGTGCTCGATGTCGCTGCGTCGGTGACACAAGTAGTCGACACCTCCGGCGAGCAGCCAAGCCGGATAGAAGCCGTAGGCGATCAAAGAATAAATGTCGCTGCGCATGGGATTCGTCGTAGAGCTGATCCGATCGAAGCGGCGTGCGCGTTCATTGATTGTTTTCGATCGTAAGCT
>DATCLP010000460.1:0-5567 GCA_036563855.1 Steroidobacteraceae bacterium
GTCCTGGCAGTCGACGCACTCACGTTTACTTTGCGGCAGCCTGCAAAGCACGACGGATGATCTCCTCCGTTGTTTGCACCGATGCATCGACGGCCTTCATCAACCGCGTCACCTCGGCGGGCTTGTATCCGAGCGCGATCAGTGCGCTGAACGCCTCCGCCTGCGCCCCGCTCGGCGCCTCGAGCGCCGACGGCAACGACGTCACTCCCGGCAATTCGCCCAGCGACTTGATGCGATCCTTCATTTCGATCAGCAAGCGCTCGGCCGTCTTGCGTCCCACGCCGGGAATGCGCACGAGCGCATCAACATCCTGCGCCTCGATGCACAACAGGAAGTTCTCCACGCTCATGCCCGAAAGCAAGGCGAGCGCAAGCTTCGGACCGACGTTCGACACCTTGAGCAGCTCGCGAAACAATCTCCGTTCGCGCTCCGTTGCAAAGCCGAACAGGATGTGCGCATCTTCGCGCACGACGAGATGCGTGAAGAGTTGTACCTCGGCACCGATCGGGGGAAGCCCGTAGAAGGTCGACATTGGCGCTTCGACCTCATAGCCGACGCCGCCAACCTCGATCACCAGACCGGGAGGTTGTTTGGCGATTATTCGTCCGCGCAGAAAACCGATCATCGGATGGACCGCATGAGCGCGCCGACGCGGCGCGAATATGCGTGGCACAAGGCGATGGCGAGCGCGTCGGCAGCATCCGCCCCAATCGGTCCGGAAATCTTCAGAAGGCGCTTGACCATCAGTTGCACTTGCTCTTTCGCGGCCGCGCCGGTACCGACGACGGCCTGTTTGACTTCGCGAGGCGCATATTCGAACACCCGAGGACGCAGTCCGAACGTGGCGCTCAACGCCGCTCCGCGTGCGTGACCGAGCTTGAGGGCGCTATCGGCATTGCGGTGCACGAACACGCGTTCGACGGCAACCTCGTCCGGCCGAAACTCCTGCGCGAGCCGATCGACACCGGTAAAGATTTCCTGCAATCGTTCTGCAAGCGTTTCGCCCTGAGTGCGGATCGCCCCGCTCACGACATAGGCGACTTCCGATCCCCTCGTTTCGACGACCGCATAGCCGGTACACAGCGAACCGGGATCGAGCCCGAGGATGCGCACGTGTGCCGGAAGCGCCGCCGCGCGCCGATACGGAATCAGCGCTGTCAGACTTTGCGGACGTTTAGCTCGGCGCAATGAGTATCTCCGCGCGATCTGGGCCCAGAATGCCATCGCATGAGCGCCTGCGAAGGCTGCCGGTATGATACGGCAAAGCTTTCAGACCTGCCGATCGATGCCGACTTCCGAATCCATTCTGCCGCCGCCCAGCGTTGTCCAGCCTGGTTCGCGCATGGAGGAGTTTCTCGGCGAGCTAGCCCAATCAGAAGGGTCGAAACGCCAGGCAGCCGAGCGCGCGTGCGCCATCGCAGGCATCGTTGCGGCGTTGACCGAGGACGAAGACATTCGGCAAGGGGCGGCTTTGTATCCGCTCATGGAGGCGGGCTGCATCGATCACGAACGGGCGCTCAAGGTGTTCGGACCTGCGCCGACGCGCATCGCCAGCGAGCTGTTGCGGTTCGGCGCCATCGGGTCGCTCGGCGCACGCGACGGCTCGCACCTTTCGGCACAGCAGGCCGAAGCGCTGCGCAGGATGCTGCTTGCGATCGTGACCGATCCGCGGCTCGTCTTGATCAAGCTGGCCGCCCAACTCCACCTGCTGCGCGAGAGCAAGGACGCGCCGCAGGCCGAACGCGAGCGCATCGCGCGCGAGACGCGCGAGATTTATGCGCCGCTGGCCAACCGACTCGGCGTCTGGCAGCTCAAATGGGAGTTGGAGGATCTGAGCTTCCGGTATCTGGATCCCGAGAACTACAAGCGGATCGCCGGCTGGCTGGCCGCCAAGCGTGTCGACCGCGAGCGTTACATCCAACAAGTCATCGAGATCCTCCAAAAGGAGCTCGCCAAGGCGAACATCTCGGGGGAAGTCGTCGGCCGACCCAAGCACATCTACAGCATCTGGCGGAAGATGCAGCGCAAGGGGTTGTCGTTCGATCAACTCTTCGACATCCGCGCCGTGCGCATCATCGTGCCGACCGTTGCGGATTGCTACGCCGCCCTCGGCATCGTACACAGCCTCTGGCCGTACATCCCCGGCGAATTCGACGACTACATCGCCACGCCGAAGGACAACTTCTATCAGTCGCTGCACACCGCCGTCATCGGACCCGGTAAGCAACCGGTCGAGGTTCAGATTCGCACGCGCGAAATGCACGAGCATGCCGAGCTCGGCGTTGCTGCGCACTGGAAATACAAGGAAGGCGGCAAGTTCAATCCGGCCTACGAGCAGAAGATCGTCTGGCTGCGCCAGATCCTCGAGCCCAGCGACCGGGATACTCAGGAAACGGAAGCCGACTTCCTCGAGCGCGTACGCTCCGAGATCTTCGAGGATCGCGTCTACGCACTGACGCCCCGCGGCGAAGTCGTCGAGCTACCCAAGGGCGCAACGCCGCTCGACTTCGCGTACCACGTGCACACCGACCTCGGACATCGTTGCCGAGGCGCAAAGGTCAACGGACGCATGGTGCCGCTCAATCAGCCGCTCGCAAACGGCGATCAGGTGGAAATCATTGCGGGCAAGCAGCCGAACCCGAGCCGCGATTGGCTCGTACCTTCACTCGGGTACTTGGTGTCTCCGCGAAACCGCAGCAAGGTGCGCGCGTGGTTTCGCAAACTGGACGAGGAACAGAATCGAACCCAAGGCAAGCAGATCATCGAGCGCGAGTTGCAGCGGCTCGCCATCGATAGCGTGACGCTCGAGGATCTCGTTACCGAGTTCAAGCTCGAATCGGCAGAAGACCTCTATCTTGCGGTCGGCGAAGGCGAAATCACCGTTGCGCAAATCACCGGCGCAATTCAACGCCTCGCACGCCCGCAAGAGCTGCCCTCGCCCGTCCCCCGCAAACCGGCGGAGGCGGCGAAGGAAACAGCAGGCATCACGATCGAAGGCGTCGGCGACCTCCTCTCGCACTTCGCACGCTGCTGCGGGCCCGTGCCGCCCGAACCGATCGCTGGTTACATCACGCTAGGACGCGGCGTCAGCATCCATCGGCAGGATTGCGCGAACTTCCGCCGCCTCGAAGAAAAATCGCCCGAGCGCGTGTTGGCCGTCGATTGGGGTTCGAGCGATCAGACCTTCCCCGTCGAAGTGAACATTCGGGCCTACGATCGGCGCGGCCTCGTCCGCGACATCAGCTCCGTACTCGCAGACTCCAGGATCAGCATTCAGGCGATGAACACGATCACGCACGAGAAGGACGGGATCGCCGATATGAACATCAAGATTCTCGTGCGGGATTTCGAGGAATTGTCGCGCGTGCTGGCGCGCATCCAAGGCTTGCCGAGCATTCTGAGCGCGCGTCGACGCGTATAGCGAGCGGCGGCTCCTCGGCCGTCGCTTCAGCTCGATGAATCGCCGGATTCGGCCAACGCGGCTTCGAACTGGCCGCTCCTCCGAAGCCGATTCATTTCCGGCCTGTCCCACTCTCGTACGATGCGACCGTCGATCATGAGTGCCGCACGTGTTGCGTAATGCTCCACGATGTCGAGCGAGTGCGTCGCCAACAACACGGCGGCACCCAGCTCGAGTCGACGCTTGATCTCGTGCTTGAGCGTCAGCGCGCTACGCGGATCGAGCCCGTTGAACGCCTCATCCAGGACGATGAGCTTGGGCTGCCCGATCAGTCCGAGCAGCACGCAGAGCTTCTGTCGCGTGCCGAGCGAAAGCGTATCGACGTAGTGGCCCCAGTACGGCGTGAATCGCAATTCTTCCGCCAACGTCAAGACATCGGATTCGAGCGAGCGCACGCCTTTGGCTGCGGCATAGACCTCCACACACTGCCGTGCCGTCAGCAAGCCGGGCTCGCGCGAAGCCACACGCGGCGCCTTGCGACGAGCACGACGGCACAAAAGAAAACCACAAAGCCCATGAGCATCGGCTGCTCAGCAAGACGTCGTGCGACCTGCCGGCTGGATTCGAACTGGGCCAAACGGATCACGGTCAAGATTGCGCCGCTACACGCGACGAACGCCGCCAGCGCAAGCAGACCAGGATGATGTCCGTGCCTACGCAATCGTGCCGCACACCGCAGCTTCCACTCTTCGAGCAGCAGCCGTGCCGACATTTCTACGCAGCCGGTTGAGCGCGATACCGCAGGGAGCGAATCGCGTACAGGGTAAGGATGATGGCGAGCGTCACGAGCATGGCGTAGAGCTGAGTGATGCCGCCTTCGCGTTCGTTGCGGATGGTTTCGAAAGCGAGCCATACGATGGAGACGCACGCCAGGATCGGCACGAGCGGTCCACCCGGAATCACGAACGGTGCACCGTCGCTGCGGACGTTGAGCTTGCGAAGCCGAAGCGTTGCGATCGCCGTCAAGAAATACAGCGACAAAGCAGCAAGGTTCGAGAATCGCGTCAGCCACTCGAACGTCCCCAAGACCGCCAGGATCAGCACGAGCGTGCCGTAAACGACGATCGCAACGTTCGGCGTCCTGAAGATGGGATGCACCCGCGTCAACCCACCCGGCAAGAAACCGTCGCGGCTCATCGCGAACAAGCCGCGCGGCTCGGACAACATGTTCGCACTCAAGTAACCGAACATCGACACGACGGCGGCTGCGATCATGATCGTGCGCGCGGTCGGTCCCAGGGCGACGCCCGCAGCTTCCGCCAACGGTGTCCGGCCCGTACCGGCGAGCGATAACCCCATGATGCCGAGCGCGACGAATTGAACGGCCAGATACAGCAGCGTCACGCCGCCGAGCGCAAGCAGGATCGCGAGCGGCACCGTACGGGAAACGTTCTTCACCTCGCCGCTCGGGATCGTCGCTCCTTCGATGCCGGAAAACGCGAAGATGATGATGCCGGCCGATCCCAAAACTGCGCTGATGTCCGGAACGCTCGTCCACACCAAGTTGTCGGGCTTGACGAAGAACACGCCGATGCACACGAAGAGCACGAGCGGAAGGAGCTTGATCAGCGTGATGCCTTCGAGGACGCGCGCGCCCCGGCGTACGCCGCGCAAATTGATGCCGACGAGCGCGAGCACGATCAGCGCGATCGTCGATTTCGCCGCCCAGGCCGGTGCTCCGTAGCTGAACAGCGCGAACAGCGACTGCACGAAGGCGTTGAGAATCCCGGAAGCCGCGAACAACCCGGTCGTAAAGACGAGGCACCCTGCGATGAAACCGAACATCGGACCGAGCGCGGTTTCGACGTACGCATACGAGCCGCCTGTGGCCGACACGCGGCTGCCGTTCTCGGCAAAGCACAGTAGGACGAGCGTCATGACGATCGCACACGCCACATAGGCAAGCGGCGCTGCCGTGCCGAGCATCATCACGGCGATGGCAGGCAGCACGAAAATGCCGCTGCCGACGGTGTAATTGAAGATATTCGCCGCGAACTGTCGCACGCCCAGCTCGCGCGACAGCAGCGCATCGGGATTGGCGCGATGGTCCTTGGACATCGACGCAGCGGCCCTTCTTGGAAGCGATGCGCCGCACGTTACCACGCGC
>DATCLP010000461.1:0-3547 GCA_036563855.1 Steroidobacteraceae bacterium
CCGTAATAGCCAACAGCGGACATCGAAACGAGCACACTCGGTCGGCGCTCCAAACGCTCGATGAGCTGGACGACGGCTTCGGTCGTGTTCAATCGGCTCGAGAGCAGCAGCTCGCGGCGTCGCTTCGTCCACGGCGCACCCATGATCGGCGCGCCTGCAAGATTCACGATCGCATCGATGCGCTGCGACGAGCCAATCTGGTCGAGCGACGTCACGATCTCGGCATGAGGCCCGAACAGATCTCGCGCGCGGTGCGCATTGCGCGTGAGCACGATCAGCCGGTCGCCGCGCTCGATGAGCGCGCGGCACCAATGGCGGCCGATGAAGCCGGTCGCGCCGGTCACCAGAATCGTTTTCGGATTCGGCGAGACGGCTGCTCCGATCGGCTCGCGTATCCACGTCGGCACTTTGCGCCGCTGCAGCTTCACGGCCGCGTAGTACGCAGCGATTGCGGCGACGAAGAAAACGATCCACGCGCGCATGGCGAATCCTCAGCCGACCACCTTCGCAACGCGTGCGCCCATCCGCATGAGCTTTAAGAGCGTCGGTCGCGGTATGTCGCGGATCTGTTCGTACCAGTTAGACATTTCTTCCAGGAACTCGAGCATGTTCGCGATTCGGTCCTTCACTTCCTGCGGCGTTTCGGCGTCTTGCTTCGCTTGTCCCACCGTCTCGCGCAGCATTTGCAGGGTCGGATCGATCTCGCGACGCTTACGCCCGTCGACGATCGTCTTCAGCACTTCCCAGATGTCTTTGCGCGCCTGGAAGTAATCGCGGCGGTCCCCGAGCACGTGCGTCACGTTGACGAGATCCCAGGCCTGTAATTCCTTGAGGCTCACACTAACGTTCGAGCGCGCTACATTGAGCGTTTCGGCAATGTCGTCGGCGGTCAGCGGCGTCGGCGAAAGGAACAGGAGCGCATGTATCTGCGCCACGGAGCGACTGATGCCCCAACGTCCGGCCATCTCTCCCCAATGCAACACGCACCGCTCGACCGTGGGTGTGAGCTTCATAAATCCGCCTGACGCGTTCGTAATTTCAGGAATGTCTGAAATTTACGGAGCTAGATACAGGCGCGTCAATGCGGCGAATGCGTATGGTGGCTCCTCGGGGTGGTCTCAATGAGCGCCGGCCGACCGCAAGTGTTGATTGTGGGCTGCGGGTATGTAGGCACGCGGCTAGCGCGGCGCTTGCAAGCCGACTATTACGTCGCTGCGATCGTGCGAAGCCGGGAGCGAGCCCGTGCGCTAGCGCGCGAGGGCATCGAAGCCATCACGCTCGACTTGGACAAGGCGCGTCTCGGTGCACCGATCCCTGAACGGCTGGATCACGAGGCGACGTTCTATCTCGCCCCACCGACGCAAAAAGGCGAAAGCGACCTGCGGCTCGATCGTTTCCTCCAACTCGCAGCAGTGCCGCCAAGAACGTTCGTGTACATGAGTACGACGGCCGTGTACGGCGATGCGAAGGGCGCGTGGGTCGATGAGAGCACGCCGGTATCGCCAAGCACCGAGCGTGCGCGCCGGCGGGTCAGTGCCGAAGAAATGACGCGCGTGTGGTGCACCGAGCGTCACGTGCGACGCGTCGTGCTGCGCGTGCCAGGAATCTATGGTCCGGGGCGGTTACCGCTCGAACGACTCCGCGCCCGCGAACCGGTCGTACATCCCGATGAAGCAGGCTTCAGCAACCGCATTCACGTCGACGATCTCGTGGAAGCGTGCGTGCTTGGGATGACGAATCCGAACGCCCGCGGGATCTACAACATCACGGACGGAAATACGTGCTCAGCAACGGAATTCATGGATCGTGTCGCGCAGCAGGCCGGATTGCCCATTCCGCCGCGCGTCTCGCTCGACGAGGCGCAGCTCACGTTCCCTCCCGAACGACTTGCTTTTCTCGGCGAATCCCGCCGCGTCAGCAACGAACGGATGCGAAAGCATTTGGGAGTGGTGCTCCGCTATGCGGACTTGGACGAAGGGATACGGCAGGCTCTCCGCGCGGAGAATTGAGAATTGAGCCTGCCGACTATGTCGGCAGGCTTCTCTTGCTTCCCAGCCACTTCGTAATCGGCTTCCACTGCTCCCAATCGGGCCAGGCGAGATATTCGGGCAGCTCGAAAATGCCCATGCCGCGCTGGAAAGCGCGTAGGTAATTCGTCGATTGGCGAAGCGCCGACAGGTACGGCACTTTGAGCTTGCCCAAGTACTTGTCGAGCTCTTCGAACATCAACGTATTCTCACGCACACGATTGGCGACGACAGCGAGGCGCGCCTGCTCGCGTTGCACTTTGCCGAGCTCGAGGAGCTCCGCCATGAAATGGCCGCAAGCTTTCAAATCGATCGGGGACGGCAAGACGGGCACAATGATGGTTTCCGCGCGTCGGACGAGCTCGTTCATCTCGGTGCCATGCGTGCGTGCCGGTGCATCGATAACGAGCACTTCCGTGTCGCGCGGCACGCTGCGCAGTCCTTCTTCATAGGCGGGAACCCCGATGATCTTCGGCCGATCGGGCGGTCGCAGCTCCAGCCAGTCGAGGCTGGAACGCTGCGGATCGTAGTCGGCCAACGCGACCTTGTAGCCGTCGGCGGCGAAGTAACAGGCGATGTTGGTCGCCAAGGTGCTCTTGCCGCAACCGCCCTTGGCGTTCATGACCATGACGTGGCGCATGCCTTCCTCTCTTGTGGGACCGCTGAAGGAACTGCCGCTGAGCCAGACTGTTATCGTTCGCCCGATCGAGTACGGCTGGACGGCAAGCGTCCCACGCAACTTGTTGCGACCGTCGTTCCTTGCGCGTGCGGACTCGATCCGCCGGGTAAATTAAGGGCGTGCGCTTGAAATGTCCACGCGAGTGCGGGATCCGGCCGGCAAGCGCTTCCGACTTACGGTGCACGCGCGTTTACGTCGCAGCAAGCAGACGTATATCCTCGCCCTCATGCTCCTGTCCTTCACGAAAATGCACGGCCTCGGTAACGATTTCATCGTGTTCGAGGCGCCCGACGACAGCGTCGTGCCGAGCGCCGACCTGGTGCGCGCCCTGAGCGATCGACGCACGGGCATCGGCTTCGATCAGGCGCTCGTGCTCCTGCCGCCCCGCAAGCAGGGCACCGACGTCTTCTATCGCATCTTCAACAGCGACGGTTCGGAAGTGCAGCAGTGCGGCAACGGCGCGCGCTGTATCGGTTCGCTCGTGGCGCGCAAGCTCGAACGGCCGTCGGTCACGATGGACTGTCCGGGCGGCGTCGTTCGTGCCGTCGTTCGCGACGACGGCCAAGTCACCTTGGACATGGGCATGCCGAATTTCGACCCCGCTTCGCTGCCGTTCGATGCGATCCGCGAAGCGGATATCTACCCATTGCGCGTCGGCGAAAGCGAACTGCGTATCGGCGCAGTGTCGATGGGCAATCCGCACGCGGTCATCCAAGTGCCTTCCGTCAAGAGCGCGCCCGTGGACACGATCGGCCCCGCAGTGGAGAATCACTCGCGCTTCCCCGAGCGAACGAACGTCGGTTTCATGGAAGTCGTCGATCGCAACCACATTCGCTTGCGG
>DATCLP010000462.1:0-12374 GCA_036563855.1 Steroidobacteraceae bacterium
ACGAATATTCACGCGCTCATGCGCAATGTCGAGGTCATCCACGATCCGAATCAGGAAGCGGAGCCGCGCGTCGAATCAGCGCGGCTGATCGTTCGATTGGACGACGGCTCGACGATCGAGCGCTTCCTCGATCACGTGAAGGGCTTTCCAGCGCACCCGTTCGATCGCAAGGACGTCGAGGAAAAGGCGCTCGAGCTGATGAGCCCACACCTTGGCGCAACGCGAGCGCGCGAGATCTGCGACACCGTTTGGAGCATCGAGCGCGTCCAGAATGTGCGAGAGATCGTGGCGATGATCGCCCGTTAGCCAACTGACAATGGACAATTGATTGATTGACGTCAATTGCAGTCAACGCATCCTGCGCCCGACGAAATACCGTCTCTCATTCCCTGCCTGAGCGCTGAGGCGCATGACATCGCCGTCGACCGAGCCTTGCAGGCGAAGCGGTTGTCCGTCGGCGAGCGTGAACTCGATTTGCGCGCCGCGCAGCTTCGCATCGCGAATCGCGCGCGTTTGTTGTCCAGGTACGGAGGCGGATTTGATTTCCTGATAATGCTGTTGGAACTGGACGCGGAAGGTTTCGCCGCTGTCCTCGTCTCGGAATTCCCAAAGTCCTTCGATCTGCGCGGGCACGATCCAAAGATAGGCGCGCGTGTTGCCGATTTCGGATTCGATGAACTGGTCGGGACTCCAATCGCCCATCTTGAACGTGTTGGAGACGACGCGTGTGCCGGGTTTCATCTGGAGAATCTTCGGCCGCAGCTTCAGGTTCAGCTCCGTCAGCAAATACAGCGTCAGAACAGTCGCCTGACTGAAGTCGGTTTCGAAAATGTCGCCTTGCACGATCTGCACTTTGTCGGACAGCCCTTCGACGCGGACGTAGCAGCGCGCGAGCTGTACCATTTGCGGGTTGTACTCGACCCCAAGGGCGCGCGCCCCGAACTGTTTGGCGGCAGCAATGGCGATCTTGCCGTCGCCCGCGCCGAGATCGATCACATAGTCGTTCGGGCCGACATTGGCCGCTTTGAGCATCGCCGTCACGAGCTCATCGACTGTCGGCACCCAGATCACGTCCTTACCGGCTTGTCCGGTTCGCGGCGAGAATTGCCGAAAACATTCCTCTCGCGTCGTTGTGGCTGCAACGACGAGCGTCGGAGCGAGAAGACAAAGCGTCAAGGTTGCCAGTACGGTTCGATATCGCACCATGATGTACCTTTGATCTCCTTGTCCGGTGATCCGCGTTGGGCCGCGCTGGCGACCCGTGCGTTTGTAGTTTGACATCGAATGCGACTGCAGGGCAGTCTGCGACGCCGATTTAAGGGGAGAAGCTTGCAGCCCACGCGCCGCCAAGTCGTGATCGGAGGCCTCGCCTCGGCGATGCTTTCAGGTTGCGTTCATCTTCGCGGCACAGAGGGAGGAACGATGTACGGTTTGCTCGGCAAAATGATCGCTCAGCCAGGAAAACGCGACGAACTGATCTCCGCCCTGCTCGTGGGTTCGCAGGGCATGCCCGGATGTCTCAGCTATATCGTTGCGAAGGATGCCGCGGATGAGAACGGAATCTGGGTCACCGAGGTGTGGGACAGTGAGGCAAGCCATCGTGCGTCGCTCTCGTTGCCTTCTGTAAAGGCTGCAATCGCCCGCGCACGGCCGCTCATTGCCGGCTTCGGAGAGCGGTTTACGACCGAGCCGGTCGGTGGCGTCGGAATCGGATAGCCCACGTACCTCAAAGCGTCGAAGCGCGTCTTGTGAGGCAAGCGCGTACGCGTCTGCGCTGTCAATTCTTAGCAGGCGGTCGAGTATTCTGCATTGAAGGGTTCGTACCGCCGGGCCCACAATAGCCGCACGATCGACAACAAGAATTCAACCTGAGATTTCCATGTCAGCGGCCCGCCCTGCGCGGCGTATCGACGCCGGTCCTCGATTACCTCAGGCCGAGGCCGTGGCGACAAGCTCGTTGCGGCTGCTTGGGTTGCCGATCGCGCTTGCGACCTCACTCGCGCTCTTGTCGCTCCTGTCTCGCGTCGGCACGTCCGACGTGCTGGCCGCATCGTTCCGTGCCTCATCCGTCTTCCTGCTGCTGTGGTCGGGCGTGCTGTACTGGCAGCTCGCGCGCACGCGAGTCAGGCGATCGATCGAGGTCGTCCTTCGTCCGCAACACTACGTCCAAGCGTTGGTGCAGTTCAGCGTCTATGCGTATTGGGGCTATTACTGGCGGCCCGTATACGACCATGCGTGGCTGATCGTTGCACAGCTCGCGTTCGCGTATGCGTTCGACATGCTGCTCACGTGGTCTCGCCGCGAGAAATACGTGCTCGGCTTCGGCGCGTTCCCGATCGTGTTCAGTACGAACCTATTTTTGTGGTTCAAAGACGATTGGTTCTACCTCCAGTTCCTGATGATTGCGCTGGGAGTGCTCGGTAAGGAGTTCGTGCGTTGGAATCGCGACGGCAAGAATACGCACATCTTCAATCCTTCCGCCTTCACGCTCGGTTTGTTCTCGATCGTACTGATTGCGACCGGCACGTCCGATCTCACTTGGGGTCAACAGATCGCCTCGACACTCACGCTGGCACCGCACATATATACGTATCTATTCGCGGCCGGCTTGGTCGTCATGTATTTCTTCTCGATTACGCTGATCGCCGGTACCGCGGCTGCAGTGCTCTTCGCGTTGAGCGCGCTTTACTACGCGGCCACGGGCGTGCCGTACTTCCTCGATTCGGAGATCCCGGCTGCGGTGTTCTTGGGTCTCCACTTGCTGGTCACCGATCCATCGACTTCACCGCGCACGCCGCTCGGTAAGGCAATCCTCGGCGCGTTGTACGGTGCGGGCGTCTTCATCCTCTATTGGCTGCTCATGTCCATCGGCGCGCCGACGTTCTACGACAAGTTGTTGTGCGTTCCGCTGCTCAATTTGAGCGTCCAGTGGATCGATCGTCTTGCGCACTGGCTTGCGGAACGAATTCCGCCGATGCCGAAACTCGCGAGCGCCAACCTTACCCACATGGGCGTTTGGATCGTGTTGTTCGTGAGCATGACGATCGCCGGACGAACGGACGGCAGGCATGTGGGCGACAGCCTTCCGTTCTGGCAGCAGGCGTGCGCCGACAATCGCCCGAACGCCTGCGATCGATTGCTGCAGCTCGAAGCCACGTATTGCGGCGACAACTCCGCATGGGCGTGCAACGAGCTCGGCATCCATCACCGCGAAGGACGCATCGTGCCGTCGGATCCGCAACGCGCGTTTGCTCACTTCGCGAAGGCCTGCGAGCTGCGCTTTCAAGCGGGATGCATGAACCTGCTGAAAGAAGATCGCTTGCAGCGGGACGACCCGCAGGAACTGGACTTGAGATTGCTGTTGCGCGAGGGCGGACGCAATCTCATGCAAATGGCGCCTGCTGATTTGTACCGGCGCGCCTGCGATCACGGTTGGTCGTTCGCATGCCAGCGCACGGCGAGGGATCAATGAGCCGGCCGCATCGCGAGACTGCACAGGTTGCCATGTCGGATCGCGGGCGAGCGATCGGTCTAGCCGCAATCGTGTTGGTCGCGTCGTTCCTGACGATCTGGATGTTCACGAAGGGCAGGGCGGCCCTCGCAGAGCAAACGAGTGCACCCATTCTAGATCGCATCGAGCCGAGCCGCTTCAGTGCGAATCCGTGGAGCCTGCCCGACGATGCGATGCTCGGCTTCATCGAAATTCCCGCCGGCACGTTCTTGATGGGAAGCGATCCGGCGATCGACCCGGCCGCCTACGAGAACGAGCGGTGGTCGGCAACGGAGCGACGAGGCGAGATCGATTTGCCGCGCTACTTCATCGGCCGCTATGAAGTGACGATCGCGCAGTTTGCTGCCTTCGTTGCCGATACGCATCGCAAGGTGGATGCACAAGCATTGCGTGGTCACGGCGATCGTCCGGTCACGAATGTGACGTGGGCCGACGCAATCGCGTATGCACGGTGGCTGGAGCAGCGATTGAGAACATCGCCGCAAACGCCTGCGACGCTCAAGAGTTTGTTGGAGTCTGGGTGGCGCATCATGCTGCCGAGCGAAGCGCAATGGGAGAAGGCCGCACGCGGAGCGGACGGAAGGATTTATCCATGGGGTTCTGTCCCCGATCCGGAAAAAGCGAATTTCGGTCGCAGCGGCACGACGCCGGTCGGCAGTTTCGAATGCGCAGACTGCGCATTCGGCCTTGCAGACATGAGCGGCAACGTGTGGGAGCTCACGCGCAGCTTTTTCCAGCCGTATCCATGGACACCGGACGAAACGCCGAGAGATCTGCATGCTCCGGCGTTGTTCGTGATGCGCGGCGGCAGCTACAGCGACGGGCCGAACAACGTTCGAGCCGCAGTCCGCGGCGGCATCGACCCGGGTGCGCGACGGGCGTTTATCGGGTTTCGGTTGGTGCTCGAGCTTCCACCTTAGGACGCTGGGCTCTGGGCACCGGGCAAGATACCTGAGCAGAGGCAACAAGCGACAGCAACGCGCTGCGCGCGGGGTATCGAGTGGAGCGTAGCGAACGATGTGTGATCGCTCCTCGGTTCGGACCGAGCAACAAAAAAGCGCCTCATGAGGCGCTTTTTTGGTTGTGAGCTGAAGACTTGCGGCTGAGCTTGCGTGATCCAACGCCCGACATCGGGCGTCGTTCCTTCCGCCGTGATGAGAATATACCTCTTGCAGGGGCTTGCCGGAAGCCGGGGCCTCTGACGCAGCATCGCGCGCCTCGTTCTTAGAGGGAGACGAGCAATGCGCGTGCTGTTGACGACTTTCGGATCGCGTGGAGATGTTCAGCCGGTGTTTGCGCTGGCGACGGAGCTGCGAGCGCTCGGTGCGGATGCACGCGTGTGTGCGCCCGCGGATGAAGAATTCAGAGCGCTCTTCGCTGCAACCGGGGTGCCACTGCTGCCGGCCTTCGCATCGATACGTGCTTGGCTCGCGGAAGTCATGCCGAAGCGCGCAACGCTTTCCTTGCCGGAGTTGGCTGCGCAGGTAATGGTCAATCAATACCGAGCCGTGAGCGAGGCGGTTGCAGCGTTCGGCGCGAAGGGTTGCGATGCAATCGTCGCGACAGGGCTCTTCTCGTCGGTCGTTGCTGCTCGAGCGGTCGCGGAAAAACAGGGCGCGCGCTATGTGTACGCGGCGTACTGCCCGTATTACTTGCCGTCGCCGGATTACAAGCCACCCGAGTATCCCGGTCATCCGCATCCGCCGGGCATGACCAATAACGAAGCGCTCTGGAAGCACAATGCGAGGGCGATGAACGCTGTGTTCGGAGAATCGCTCAACGCACTGCGTGCTTCGGTCGGTTTGCGGAAGCTGGACAACGTTCGCGATCATGCCTTCACAGATCGCCCCTTGCTGGCAGCCGATCCGATACTTGCCCCTTGGAATCGGTCGGCAAAGCTGTCGACCGTGCAAACCGGTGCGTGGATCTTGCCGGACGAGCGGCCGCTGCCGGCTGCGCTCGAACGCTTCCTCGAAGCGGGTGATCCGCCCGTCTACGTGGGTTTCGGCAGCCTTCCCGCGCCCAAGGAGTTCGCTCGAATCGCGATCGAGGTTCTGCGCTCGCAAGGTCGCCGCATTCTCATGTCGCGCGGTTGGGCAGAGCTCGCGCTCGTCGACGACCGGAACGATTGTTTCATCGTCGGCGAGGTCAATCAGCAAGCGTTGTTTCCGAGGGTCGCCGCAGTCGTTCATCACGGCGGTGCCGGTACCACGACGGCCGCTGCACGCGCTGGAACTCCGCAAGTAATCGTGCCGCAGATGGGCGATCAACCGTATTGGGCGAGCAGAGTGTGGGATCTGGGCATCGGCTCAGCTCACGACGGGCCAGAGCCGACGCGCGAGTCGCTATCGGTTGCGCTCGAAGCTGCGCTAGGGCGCGCGACCCGCGCGCAAGCGCACGCGATCGCTCAGATCATGACTGCGGATGGTGCGAAACGGGCGGCGAAGCTGTTGCTTGAAGGCTACGGGCTACGGGCAACGGGCGACGGTTAGAACTTCGGAGGACGTAGCCGCACCCCTCTCCCGCAAGAGGAGAGGGGAGTCGGTATCGCTGGCGCGATGCTCTCGTGGAGCACGCATCGCGTGCGCCCCTCACCCCTAACCCTCTCCCCGAGGAGCCCCCGAGGAGAGGGGGAGTCGGTATCGCTCCGCGATGCTTTTTTTGTTTACTGCTTCTTCTGCTCCTGCTCCTTGGCTTCCGCCGCTCGCGCGCCGGCCAGCATTCCGGGTAGCGCGTAGTTGCCTTCGTGGCACGCATATTCGTGAAGGAGCTCGTCGATACGATGGAACGGCAGCTCGCCCGTGAACGGCGCGGTGAACGTGTCCGGATCTTCCACCGTAAAACGATACAGCAACGTATCCGGACCGGTGCGCGTGAGGCGCTCGGTCACCTTGAAGTTCTCGGAAGCGCCGCGATAGGGCGACAGTCCGCCGGCTTGCGCCAACTGCGTCGGATGGATATTCGTCGTCTCGATGACGAGCGTGTCGCCGTCCCAGTAGCCGATCGAATCGCCGAACCACAGGCGGATCTGCGGCGGTAAGTGCTTCTTAGCGCCCAACTTCACGACGCGCACGTCATGAACCATCTCCGTCATGATCATGACGTGATCCTTCGTCTGAACGATCGTGTAGTTGTTGTTGTAGAAGTAGTTCGGCAGCATCGGCGGCCCTGCATTCGAGCCGAACGAAGTGAGGCAGCGATCCGAGAGCGATGCGAGCTCCGGATGATCGTACTGTCCGAACTGGCGACGGAGGGCGGTGAGCTCCGCAATGCGCTTCTGGCCGGCCGGCGTCAAGGGCGGAATGCGGCCGTTCGGCGGATCGATGATGATCGAGCTGCGCGGCACGCCATCGATACGAATGACCTTGTTGCCCGGGTCGAGCCAGAAACCGTTGTACCCGCCGACCGCACCGCCGGCAGCCTCCGCAATCCGCTCGACGAAGGTTTTCTCGCCCGGCGGTGACAGACGCTCGTCCCCGCCGACTGACGGCGGCGGTGCATTCGGGTCCGTCGGACGGTCGCGATACTCCGCCACGAGCTCGAGTCTTCTTTCGAGCGCAGTGGCTTGCTCCTCTGTGAGCGTGAGGCCGCCGCCGGTCAGTCGCTCGAGCGGCGTTTGGGTCTCGTTGGTCCAGTTACCCTGGAAATCCGGATGTCCATCCGGAGTGCGCGGCACGACCCATTTCTTGCCGCTTTGTGTTTGCGCTTCGGCCTCCACGAACGGAACTGCCGAAAGGCTCAGCGCAAGCGCGAGCGCGCCGGCGAGCGACAGTCCTTTGTGGAGCATTGGCGTTCTGAGCATGTGACGGTCTCCTCCAGTACTTGGTGCGCATGGTAGAGAGCCTACCGTGGACGAACAAGGACGACGTGCGAAGATCGGTGAACATGTGGAATAGGACCGTTTTCCCAGTCGTCACCGCCTGACGCGCCGCGCGCTTTCCCTGGCTATCGGCGTTCTGGCACGTCCGAGCGCACGAGAACAACGACCGGGGGAGTTATGGACGATCAGCCCAGGATCAAGATCGAAGAATTGCAGCGCGGGACCATGGGATCGCTGTCGGCTGTCGGGGCTGCCTAGGTGCGCGGGCACATTGATCTCTTGGATCCCAATCAGGCGGCGAGCTCGCAAGAATGCGGATGCGGCAGTGCTGCTCGAGGCGCGTCTCGTTGCGCTGAGCAATGAAATGCAGCGTCTCAGGTCGCAACAGATGCTGCTCGCGCCATTGCTCGCAAGTCCTCCTAACGCAGGGAGGGATCGCGGCGCGCAACTGCGCGCTTTGGCCTTCAGCCTTCAGTCTCTGACTCATTCTCGTATGCCGGCAAGATCGAGCAGGAATCCGTACTCCTCCGCGATCTCGCGATAGCGTTGGAAGCGTCCGGACTTGCCGCCGTGGCCCGCTTCCATGTTGATGCGGAAGACGAGCGGATTGTCGTCGGTCTTCATCTTGCGCAGTTTCGCGACCCATTTCGCAGGCTCGAAGTACTGAACCTGCGAGTCCCATAGACCGGTCGAGACGTACATCGCCGGATAGGCTTGCGCTCTCACGTTGTCGTACGGCGAGTACGAGAGCATGTACTCGTAGAACTGCTTGTCCTGCGGATTGCCCCATTCGTCGTACTCGTTGCTCGTGAGCGGAATGCTTTCGTCGAGCATCGTCGTCACGATGTCGACGAACGGCACTTCGGCGATCAGGCCGCGATACAACTCCGGTGCTATGTTCGCGACGGCGCCGATGAGTAGCCCGCCGGCACTGCCGCCTTGTCCGAAGACGCGTTTCGGGTCTGCATATTTCTCCGCAACCAGATGTTTCGTCACGTCGATGAAATCGCTGAACGTGTTGCGCTTGTTCAAGAGCTTGCCGTTCTCGTACCAATCACGGCCCATCTCCTGTCCGCCGCGGATGTGCGCGATCGCATAGATGAAGCCGCGGTCGAGCAGCGAGATGATCGAGTGAGAAAAGAACGGATCCATGCTCAACCCGTAAGCCCCGTATCCGTACTGCAGCAGAGGTGCGGTGCCGTTGCGCGGCGTCGTCTTGCGATAGGCGAGGGAAACCGGGATCTTCACGCCGTCGCGCGCCGTGACCCAGATGAACTCGGTCGTGTACTGCGTTTGATCGAAGCCGCCGAGCACCGGCTCGCGTTTCAATAGCGTTCTTTGATCCGTCTGCGTGTCGTAGTCATAGGTCGTCGGCGGCGTGACGAGCGACATGTGCACGTAACGAACGACGTTCGTGTCCAGCTCGGCGTTCGTTCCGAGCGTGGCCGTGTAGGAAGCTTCGTCGGACCGAATGATGCGTTCACGCTTGCCGTCCCAAGGCGCAATCCGAATGTTGCTCAAGCCGTTCGAATGCTCTTGAACGGCGAGGAACGACTTGAACACTGCAAAATCGTCGATGAATGCATCGTCCCGATGAGGAATTACGTCGCGCCAGCGGTCGCGATTTGAGACTTCGGCCTCCGGAACCGACACGATGCGGAAGTTCTTCGCTTGCCAATTCGTGCGAATGATCCAGCGGTCGCCCAAGTGTTCCGCGTAATACTCGTGGTCGCGCTCGCGAGGAATGAGCGGCTTGAATGCCAACTTCGCGTCGTTACTGCGAGCGACCTGCATCTGCGTCGCGACCGTGCTCTGCGAGAAGATGACCAGAAATTGTTCGTCCTTCGTCGTGCCGACGCCTGTGTAATAGCTCTTGTCTTGCTCCTCATAGACAAGTGGATCGTTCGCAGGATCGGTGCCGAGCACGTGCTTGCGCACCTTGTCCCCAAGCAGCGTCGTCGGATCCTTCGCGACGTACAGCAGGGTGCGATTGTCTGCGGCCCAGGCAATGCCAGGATCGGCGTTTGTGATCTTGTCGTCGAAGACTTTGCCGGTCGTCAGGTCCTTGATACGGATCGTGTACTGCCGGCGTCCAACATTGTCCTCGGCCCACGCAAGCAGCTTGCCGTTCGGGCTAACCTCCCAGTTCGCCACTTGGAAGTAACTGTGCCCTTCGGCCATGCGATTGACATCGAGCATGATCTCTTCCGGCGCGTCCAAGCTGCCGCGTTTGCGTGCATAGATCGGATATTCCTTGCCGGTCTCGTAGCGGCGGTAGTACCAATAGCCGTTCTTGCGATACGGCACGCTCGAGTCGTCCTGCTGGATGCGCGAGACGATCTCGTTATAGATCTTTTCCTGGAGCGGCTTCGTATGTGCCAGGACGGCGTCCGCGTAAGCGTTTTCCGCCTCGAGGTATGCGAGCACGTCTTTGTCGCTTCGCGTGTCGTCGCGCAGCCAATAGAACTCGTCTTGTCGCGCGCCATGCGGCGAGGGCACCTCGTACGGTCGAGCGGCCGCGATGGGAGGTTGTGGACCGGAGGCGTGAGGCGCGTCCGATTGCGCATCGCGCGAACAGCCGCCGATCGAGGCGAGCAGACCCATCAACATGGCGGTGCCGAAAAGACGAAGGTGCATTCGAGACATGGCAGGTTCTCGGGAGATCCTTGATTCGTAAGTTAGAGTGTAGCTGCAGCGGATGTGCTTGAGCGGCCGTCGTCGCAGTAACGCAACCGATTCTGACTCCGGGCACGACGACCGGGTTGCACCTGGCGGAACTGATTGCTCAGATGACGAGTCAGCTGCTGGCGGTGCACACTTGCCAAAACATCAAAGCAAGCAGGGGGATCGATGGCCAAGAAGTACCTGGGTTTTGCCGCGCTCGTATGCGCGGCCTGGACGCAGCTCGGGCAGGCCGAATGCACGATTGCCGAGGAGGTGAAGCACCTCGACCCGGTGGAAGTCGGCTTCTGCGAATCGGATGCGGTGTTCATCGGCAAGGTCGATGCCCGGCTCGAAACGATCCGCGCATACACGGCCGAAGGCTCGAATCGAACGGAGCACTACCGCATCGAGAGGAGCACCGTGCGCGTACTCGATCAATTCAAGGGCGAGCTGCCTGAGAAGGTGTCGATGATCGCCGACCTCTACGATAAGAAAAGTGGCGCATTCTCGTTCGAGAACGGCAAAGAATATCTCGTATTCGCAAAGCGTCTGTCGAACGACAACGAATACGCAGGCGCAAGCGAGCGATGCTCAGTGCAACCGACACTGCCTTTGCACGCTGCCGCCAAGGCCATCGAGCAATTGAAGCTGCATCGTAGCGGCACGAAGAAGATCGACTGCCGGAACCTTCGAGCGAAGCAGGCGAGCTGAGGGCGCAGCAGACACGCGCTACGCATCGCCCGATTTCCTCCCTGCGACTAAGCGGGGGAGGGTTAGGAGGGCTGCGACTTGCTGTGTGCCGGGGCTGCCGCCGAGGCGATCGAATGCGCGCAGTGCGAGGCGTGGAACAAGGATCAGGCGCCGTTCCGGATCTTCGGCAATACGTACTATGTCGGGACGCACGGCTTGAGTGCCGTACTCGTGACGTCGCCCGATGGTCATGTGCTCATCGACGGCGCGCTACCGCAGTCAGCTCCCCTGATCGCGCAGCACGTCGAGCAACTTGGCTTTCGCTTGAGCGATGTCAAGGTCATTCTGAACTCGCACGTGCATTTCGATCACGCGGGCGGCATCGCGGAGTTGCAGCGACTGAGCGGTGCCAAAGTCATTGCAAGCGAGCGTGCGGCGAGCGTCCTCAGGACGGGGCAGGCGGCCGCCGCGCGCGCGTTTCGAGAAAAGGCTCGAGAGCGAGAAACGATAGGTAAGGTTGTGACTCGTGAATAGTGAGTAGCGAGTAGTGCGAAGGAACAGTGAACTCGCCAGATCCGTGGTAGGCCCGCCTCCGGGTGCCCAGAGTCCAGTGTCCAGCCACCTTGTGCTCAGACATCATTCTCTATTTGAGTTTCTCTAACAGTCGCTGGAAACGCGGATCGTCGCGGAGCGGATCGTAATCGGGATCGTGCTCGATCCAGTCGCGCTTGCCCCACCCACGGCTGAATGCGCGTTCGAGATGCTGCATCGCAGCCTCCTTGTCGCCGATACGCGTATTCAGGCAAGCAGCGTTGATGAGCGTGCTCATGTCGTCGGGATACAGCTCGAGCGATCGCCGCGACCACTCGAGAGCGCGCTCGGTTTGTCCATCTTCGTAGAGCGCCAGCGAGCAAAGGGATAAAGCCCGTCCGTCCGCCGGATTCAACCGCAGGACGCGTTCGGCACGAGCGATGCTTTCGCGGTTGACCGTAAGGGCCTCGTCCGCACGGCCGACGATGCGCAACGACTGAGCCTGCAGCACGAGGCTCTGAAAATCCTCTTGTCGCACTTGTGCTGCTTTGCCGAACAAGTCTGCCGAGCGCGCGATATCGCCGCGCGCGAAGCAGGCACGGCCGAAGTAATAGTAGGCATCGAACAGATTGGGATTGATGGCGATGGCCGACTCGAAGTGACGCTCGGCTTCTTCGTAGCGACGAAGCAAGGACAAAGAGAATCCGCGCGCGACATTCGCATCGGCCAGGTTCGGCGCAAGCCGCATCGCGCGTTCGCTGGCATCCTCGGCGCGTCGTAGATCCTTGTCGTTCGCGCCCCACCACTCGTACAGAAGGCAGTGCACCGTAGCAAGCCCAGCCCAAGCGGGCGCGTACTTCGGGTCGATCTCGAGAGCGAGCTCGAACATTTGACGACTGCGATCCAGATCGGGCTCGCGCATGCGGTGCAAGGACTGTCGGCCGCGCAAAAAATATTCGTACGCATCGGTGGCGGTCTGTTGGCGCCGCACGGCGCTTCTTTCGCGACCGGACAGCGCGGTGCCGCGCATGGTCGTGGCTACGCTTTCAGCGATCTCGTCCTGGATCGCAAATACGTCACCGAGCCGGCGATCGAAGCGCTGCGACCAGATGTGATAGCCCGTGGCCACGTCGATCAATTGCACGGTGATGCGCAACA
>DATCLP010000463.1:0-4801 GCA_036563855.1 Steroidobacteraceae bacterium
CACTTGGTCCTCGGCACGCTGCACACGACCGGCGCGGTGAAAACGATCGACCGTATCATCGATGCGCTGCCGGCCGACGAGCGCGAACAGACCAAGAGCTTCCTTTCCCAGAGCTTGATCGCGGTCATCACCCAAGTGCTCGTGAAGACAGCCGACCAGCGCGGCCGCAAAGCCATCTGCGAAATCATGGTCGTGACGCGTGCGATCGCCAAGCTGATCATGACCGACCAGACGCACCAGATTCCTTCGCAGCTCCAGACGGGCAAGCAACTCGGAATGCAACTCTTGGATCAGGCGCTCTTGCAGGCCATCGTCGCCAAGGAGATCGATCCCGACGATGCCTACATCTACGCGCAAGACAAGAAGCTGTTCGCACGCTATGTGACGGATACGAGCGTGCTGCCGAAGATGGATCTGGCACCGGGTTGATGCGACCGAACTCGAATCGGAGTATCCGCCCTTGTCTATTCACTCACTCGTCGACGTCAGCCCATGAGCACCGAAGTCACCACTGCTACGACCTCGACAACGGCACAGCAGTACGTTCCGCGCAAGATCGACGAGTACTTGCGAGAGGTCCTGGCGAAGAACGGTTCGGATCTGCATTTCATTGCGAACGAACCGCCGCGTATCCGCCTGTACGGCGACCTGCAGATCCTGAGAAACGAGATCCTGAGCCCGGCGTTCGTCGAGGAGGCTCTGCTGGAGATCATGCCGCGCGCTGCGCAACAGCGCCTCGAGGAAAAGCACGGCGCCGACTTCGCGTACATCATTCCGGGCGTATCGCGATTCCGCGTGAACGTCATGCGCCATCTGTACGGACTCGGCTGCGTTTGCCGCGCGATCCCGTCGAAGGCTCTCACGCTCGATCAGCTCGGCGTCCCGGATGCCGTTCGCAATCTCTGCAAGGTGAACAACGGCTTGATCCTGGTGACGGGCAAGACCGGCTCGGGTAAGTCGACGACGCTCGCAGCGATGATCGACGACATGAACTCGCGCTTGAGAGGCCACATCCTCACGATCGAAGACCCGATCGAGTTCATCCATCAGCGCAAGAATTGCCTCATCAGCCAACGCGAGATCGGCACTCACAGCCCGTCGTTCGCCGAGGCGCTGCACTCGGCGTTGCGCGAGGATCCAGACGTGATTCTCGTCGGCGAGTTGCGCGACTACGAGACGATGAGCATCGCCGTGACGGCCGCCGAGATGGGCATTTTGGTCATGGGCACGTTGCACACGAACGGCGCTGCGGCCACGATCGACCGCATGGTCAATGCATTCCCCGCGGACAAGCAATCGCACGTGCGCGTGATGCTGTCGACGTCGCTGCGCGGCGTCATCTCGCAGCAGCTCATTCCGCGCGCCGGCAGGCCGGGGCGCGTGGCCGCACACGAGATCCTCGTGAATACGCCGGCGGTCGCGAACTTGATTCGGCAGGGCAAGCTCGACCAGCTCGAAAACGCCATGCAAAGCGGTGCCGCCTACGGCATGCGCCTCATGGACACTGCGATCCAGGAATTGCTGGACAAGGGCATCATCAGCGGCAGGGAGGCCTACAAGAAAGCGATCAACAAGGCGAAATTCGAGGCCGTCAAGGATATGGACTGACGCCCAGCCTGGAGGCTGAGGGCTGAAGGCTGGAGGCTGGAGGCTGAAGGAAGACGCGCGCGCATTCGCGCGCAATCTGACCAGCGCCCAGAGCCCAGCGCCCTCGAGACAGGCCATAGCAATGCGCGCGTTGCGCGTCTTCTAGCCGTTGTCCGTAGCCCGTCGACGCCCAGCGCCGAGCGCTGCGTGGCATAATTTCGGCCCTTTTCGCCGACGATTAGCCCGCCGATGCCCCGTCATCTCTTCGTTACGACTGCTCTGCCCTACGCGAACGGTCCGTTCCATATCGGGCACATCATGGAGTACATCCAGGCGGATATCTGGGTGCGCTTCCAGCGAATGGTGGGCAGTCGCGTGCACTTCGTCGGCGCCGATGACGCGCATGGCGCACCGATCATGCTCAAGGCGGAAGCCGAAGGCATCACGCCCGAAGAGCTCATCCGACGCATCGCCGCGGACCGGCCGAAATATCTCAACGGCTTCCACATCTCGTTCGATCACTGGCACTCGACGCACTCGCCCGAGAACACCGAGCTGTCGACCGACATCTATCTGAAGCTCAAGGAGGCCGGTCTGATCTACGTGAAGCCCGTCGAGCAGTTCTTCGATCCGGTGAAACAGATGTTCCTCGCCGATCGATACATCAAGGGCGAGTGCCCGAACTGTCATGCAAAGGATCAGTACGGCGATGCTTGCGAGGTTTGTAGCAGCGTCTATTCGCCGACTGACCTCATCAATCCTTACTCGACGCTGACCGGTGCAACGCCGGTACGCAAGACGTCCGACCACTACTTCTTCAAGCTGTCGGATCCCAAATGCGTCGAGTTCATGACGCAATGGGTCGGCACGCCCGGACGTTTGCAGTCCGCCGTTGCGAACAAGGCTCGCGAGTGGCTCACCGGCAAAGGCGACCGTCCGCTCGGAGACTGGGATATTTCACGCGACGCGCCCTACTTCGGCATTCCGATGCCCGATGCTCCGGGCAAATATTTCTATGTCTGGCTCGACGCGCCGGTCGGCTATCTCGCCTCGCTCAAGAACTACTTCGATTCCGGCAAGGCGCGCGCCAACGGCGAGTCGCGCAGCTTCGATGAGTTCCTCGCGGCGAGCGACACCGAGCAGATCCATTTCATCGGTAAGGACATCATCTACTTCCACACGCTGTTCTGGCCGGCGATGCTGCACTTTGCGGGCCGCAAGGTCCCGGATCACGTGTACGTGCACGGCTTCATCACCGTCTCCGGTGCGAAGATGTCGAAGTCGCGCGGCACGGGCATCAGCCCGTTGCGCTATTTGGAGATCGGCATGAATCCGGAGTGGCTGCGCTACTACATCGCGGCCAAGCTCAACAGCAACGTCGAGGACATCGATTTCAACCCGGAAGACTTCATCGCGCGCGTCAACAGCGATCTGGTCGGCAAGTACGTCAACATCGCGAGCCGCACGGCCGGTTTCATCACGAAACACTTCGGCGGCCGACTGGCTTCCGGTCCGTTCGATTCGGACTTGTTGCGCGATCTGCCGAAAGCCGCCGACACGATTGCGTCGTATTACGAGGAGCGCGAGTTCGGCAAGGCGTTGCGCGAAATCATGGAATGGGCCGACCGGGCGAATGCCTACATTGCGCAGCGCGCGCCTTGGGAGCTCGCCAAGGACCGCGCGAACGATGCTGCATTACACGAGGTCTGCACGATCAGCTTGAACGTGTTTCGGCTGCTCACGATTTACCTGAAGCCCGTGTTGCCCGAGCTTGCTTCCAAGGTCGAGCAATTCCTGGGCGTAGAGCCGCTCACCTGGGCGGACGCGCAGCGCTTGCTGCTCGATCACCAGATCAACCCCTATTCGCACTTGATGACGCGCGTGGACGCAAAACAGCTCGACAAGTTGTTCGAGCCGCCCGCAGACGAGAAGCGCGCGAGCGGCTCCACCCCAAGCGCCAAGCCCGGAGCCCCAAGCCCGGAGCAGGCCCCGAGCCCGACCGAGATCACGATCGAAGACTTCTCCAAGCTCGACATCCGGATCGCGAAAATCCTGTCGGCCGAGCACGTCGAAGGCGCAGACAAGCTGCTCAAGCTCACCGTCGACATCGGCGATGCGCAACGCACGGTGTTCGCCGGCATCCGATCGGCTTATGAACCTGATCAGCTCGTGGGCCGTTTGACCGTCGTGCTCGCGAACCTGAAGCCGCGCAAGATGCGTTTTGGCACGTCCGAAGGCATGGTGCTCGCTGCCGGACCGGGTGGGAAAGATATCTTCTTGTTGTCGCCCGACAGCGGCGCGCAACCCGGCATGAAGGTGAAATGACCGAAACGGCGATTGGCAGCGCTAACGACCCCAGCAGATCTTTTCGAGCTGCCGGCTGCCGCCGCGCGACGACTTGAGACGCTATGTCTGCTCTGCTGCTCATCGTGCTCAGCGCCGTGCTCATCAGCCACTTCGCCTTGACGAGCGTGCCGGCGCTGAAGCCCTTCGTTCGCGCCGATGGGTTCGATGCGGCGCTCGGCCTGGCGATCGCAGTCTCGATCTGCACGGCAATCGCCGCACCGCTGTGCTTTTTGCTGCGCCACTTGGTGCTGCTGCCCTTCGATGTAGCGCACCTGGAATATCTTCTGTTCATCGTCTCGATCATGCTGATCGCACAGCTCGTGCGGCTCGTTTTCGAGCAGCAAGGTCGATGGGTGCCGGTCGGCCCTGCACTGTTTGCGCTCTTGACCGGCAACAGCGCCATTCTCGGGGCGGCGCTACTCGTACCGACGCGCGAATCGATTTGGCAAGCGATCTCGCTCGGGATAGGCGTCGGTGCAAGCTTCGCCGTCTTGCTGTTGTGCTTCACGACGCTGCAGGCTCGATTGCGTCACGCACCGATCGCCGCTTCGTTTCGCGGCGCGCCGCTCGCGCTCATCACCGCAGGCGTGATCGCGTTGGCGCTCATGGGTTTTACCGGTTTGATCGCCGAATGATGGCCGAATGAAATGCTAGCTGCGACGCTCATCAGCGCTTTGTTTGCGGCGGCTCTCGCAGGGCTTCTGCTTCGCTCGATGCCGCGCGAAGTCGCACGCGAGCGCCTGATCGAAGCGGTCAACGCCGCGCTTCCGCAGACGCAATGCGGCCGCTGCACGTTTACTGGTTGCAAACCGTACGCAACCGCGCTAGTCGACGGCGTTGCCGACATCGATCACTGCCCGCCGGGAGG
>DATCLP010000464.1:0-6370 GCA_036563855.1 Steroidobacteraceae bacterium
GCACTCCTCGACTTGGTGGCAGTACACGCTGACGTGCCGCATTTCCGAATCGCCGGTGTTCCACATCGAGCGGGGTTCTGGGTTCAGCCAGATCAGCCTGCCGCAGCGTTCGTAGATCTTCTTGAGCACTTCGAGCTGCAGGTCGCCGTTGTTGTTGCGTGCATCGCCGAGAAGGATAACGGTCGAGCGCCGGTCGATGTCATCGAGACAGGAATCCGCGAAAGATACGAATGCCTGCCCATAGTCCGTGGCCCCGCCGCCGTACTCTGCGAGCGTAAGCGCAATCGCTCGTTCGAGCGGATTCTCCTCGAAAGACTCGGTGACCTCGCCGAGATGCGATGAGAACGCGAATGCGCGCACCTTCGGCAGCACTTCCTCGAGGCTGTAGAGGAACGTGAGCATGAAGCGCGCATACTCCGCGACCGATCCGCTGACGTCGCAGATGGCGAATACTTTCGGTCGCGCGATCTTCTCGGATTTCCACTGCAAGTCGAAGATCGCATCGTCGTATTTCATGTTACGTCGAAGCGTGCGCGGTACATGAAGCTGACCGCGTTTGAACGTGCGACGCCGGTGCGAGTGGTTTGTGATCAACCTACGCGCCATGCGGCGCACGATGTCTTCGACGTGGCGCCGGTGTTGCTGATCCAGCGCAGATAAGCGCACGGTGCGCAATAGATCGTCCCGCAGTCGCCGGCCGGTGACATCGGCGTGCAATAAGAACTGCTGCTCAACGTAGGCGCGAACTTCTTCGCGCAGCCAATCGCGTCTGCGCCCGAGCTCATGACCCAAGCGGCGGTCAGCAGGCTCTGCGCTCGATTCGAGCGAGGAGATCTCGCTCTGGAGCTCGACAAGGCCCATGGCCTCCAAGATACGGCGCGAGTAGATGCCTTTTTGGGTGAACAGCTCGATGCGCTCGATGCCGACTTGGCGCCCGGCATTGCTGATCGCTACTCCGATTTCGACGCGGTTGCCGCGCAAGAGCATCTGGCCGAGTGCCGAGCTCGCGCCGTTTGGATCGTACGGAGTACTCGCGTGAGCGTCGGCTGATTGCGCGTCCGCCGCTGTCGGTTGCGCTGTGCCGCGCGCACGTCCGCCGGATGTGTCTCCGCTCCCTGGCTCCTGCACGTTGCTGTCTGGGCCAATGTTCGGCGAGCCCTGAGCATCATCGGCCTCGAAGGCTTCGATCGGATTGCTCTCGCGTGACGCGAAGAACTGATCGAAACATGTGTCGAACACGGCCTTCTCATCGAGCGTCTTCGGCAGCACGAGCGAAAGCGAACGCTTCAAGAGCGTACGGTCCGCATAGCCGACGAGCTCTGCTGTCCGCAGCGCGTCCAGCGTTTCCGCCGGCGAGATGCGTACGTCCGCGTTGCGCAGAGCCTGAATGAAATTCGTAAGAACGCGGTGCATGCGAAGGGATCAGCGCGCTTCCACTGCCTTCTGCGCAAGCCGTGCAAGTTCGGGCTCCACACTCTCGATGTCTTCCTGAAACTTCAGGATGACGTTGATGGTGTTGCGTACGATATCCGGGTCCAGCCGGTCCGCGTGCAACAACAGCAATGTGCGTGCCCAATCGATCGTCTCGGAAATCGACGGCGCCTTTTTCAAGTCGAGCTCGCGCAGCTCATGGATGAATCGTACGAGCTGCGCGCGCAAGCGGTCCGGAATCTCCGGGATGCGAGCATGCACAATGCGCTGCTCGAGTTCGACGTCGGGGAATGGGATGTAAAGGTGCAGGCAACGGCGCTTCAAAGCATCGGAAATCTCGCGCGTGTTGTTGCTCGTCAGGAACACGATCGGCGGTGCGCGTCTCGCCTTGACGGTGCCGATCTCCGGAATCGACACCTGATAGTCGGAGAGAATTTCGAGCAGCAACGACTCGAACTCTTGATCGGACTTGTCGACTTCGTCGATCAATAGGACGCATCCGTTCTCCTCCTGCAGCGCCTTGAGCAGAGGGCGGGCCTCCAAGAATTCTTCCGAAAAGAAGATGTCGCCGAACTCGTGGAGGCGCTGCACGGATTCGGCAAATCCCTTCGCGCCTTGCAGCACTTCATCCAGCGTTTGCTTGAGCACCTGGGTATACAGGAGCTGCTTGCCGTACTTCCACTCGTACAGCGCCTTTGCCTCGTCCAGCCCCTCGTAACACTGCAAGCGGATCAGCGGCAGCCCGAACATTTCCGCCGTCGTCTTGGCAAGTTCGGTCTTACCTACGCCCGGCGGTCCCTCGATCAGGATCGGTTTGCGCAGGTGATACGCCAGGTAGACCGCTGTAGCGATCTGGTCCGAGCAAATGTAGCGGTGGTCCTCGAGCTGCTTTCGGACTTCGGCAACGGAGGCGGCGATTGGATGGTTTTCGGTCATGGTCGTGCACGCGATGGGCGCTGGCGATTCGCCAGGCTGCGCAAGGCAGACTCTATACGGGTGCGAGAATCCGGTACAGCAAGTTGCGCACACGAGCGAACTATGTTCGAGTCTTCGCGCCACATTTCTGCGTGACGGATCGCATCGAGCCTGCTGCGCGGCACCGGCCGGATCGAATTCGTCATGAGCGTGCGTCGAATGATTACGCGCGATCCGTCGCGACGTTCGACGCCCAAACCGTGTAGCTGTGCGCGTTGCGCAGGTTGGAACTCGCGGGAGGCGCGTGCCATTAACGAACATCTCGCCGCGCTCGCCGAGGGTTCGCCATGTCCACGCCATTCACTTCGAGCCCTGGGCTCGATCGTTCGCAGTCCGTGCCGCCGAAGGATGTCGCCGAAGCGGATTGGTACGGCACAGAAGCGGAATACGAGGAATACGAAGAGTATGGCGTCACGCCGATGCTCGAGCCGCGCCAGCTCACGCAGGCGCTTGGATGGTTCAGCGTCGTGCTTGGATTGACCGAGCTCATTGCACCGCGTGCGCTCGGTCGTGCGATCGGCGTGGGTGAGCAGCCTGCGCTCATTCGATTGTGCGGTGTACGCGAGATCGTGACCGGTATCGGCATGTTGTCCGAGCGGTATCCCTCCAAGTGGGCGATGGCGCGCGTTGCTGGCGACGCCATCGATCTCGCGTTGCTCGGCGCCGCCACGCGTCTACCGGATGCCAACCGTGCGCGCATCGCTTTGACCGCATCTGCAGTTGCAAGCGTCACGGCATTGGACGTATTTGCAAGCCGCCAGCTCGAGAGCGTTGAATCGACACATGCGCCGGTCGAAACGGTCGCCAAAGCGATCACGATCAACAGCCCTCCGGAAACGCTCTATCGCTTCTGGCGCAATCTCGAGAACTTTCCGCGATTCATGCGTCATCTCGACGAAGTCAGGATGACCGGCGAGCGGACATCGCACTGGGTGGCGAAGGCGCCGGCAGGGACGCGCGTGGAGTGGGACGCCGAGATCGTCGAAGACGAGGCGAACTCGCGCATTGCGTGGCGCACGTTGCCCGGTTCGTCGATCGAGCACGAAGGCGTGGTGAGCTTCGAGCCGGCTCCGGGCGGACGCGGCACGATCGTGCGCGTCTCGATGAGCTACGTGCCGCCTGCCGGAAAGGTCGGCGTTCATGTCGCGAAGCTTCTCGGCGAAGAGCCTGGCGTACAGATCGACGGCGACTTGCGGCGCATGAAGCAGCTCATCGAAACGGGCGAGATCGCGACGACCGATGGACAACCGAGCGGCCGCCGCAGCGTATTGGGCCGAACAATCTTGGGACGGTGGCTGTCATGAAAGCAGTCTGTTGGCAAGGCATCGGCAAAGTGGGCGTCGAAGACGTTCCCGATCCGCACATCATCAATCCGCGCGATGCAATCGTGAAGGTCACCAGCACGGCGATCTGCGGCTCGGACTTGCATCTATACAACGGCTACATCCCGACGGTTCATCGCGGCGACATACTCGGTCACGAGTTCATGGGCGAGGTCGTCGAGGTCGGTTCGGGCGTTTCGAATCTCTCGGTCGGCGATCGCGTCGTCGTGCCGTTTCCGATCGCTTGCGGAAACTGTTTCTTCTGCGGCATTGAGCAGTACTCGCTGTGCGAGAACTCCAATCCGAATGCGCACATCGCGGAGAAGATGTGGGGTCATTCGCCAGCAGGCATCTTCGGCTACTCGCACATGCTCGGCGGATACGCGGGCGGTCAGGCGGAGTATGTGCGCGTGCCGTTTGCGGACGTCGGACCAATCAAGGTTCCGGATTCGCTGACCGACGAGCAGGTGTTGTTTCTCTCGGATGTGTTTCCGACCGGCTACATGGCTGCGGAAAACTGCGACATCAGCGAGGGCGACACGATTGCAGTTTGGGGTTGCGGCCCAGTCGGTCTATTCGCGATTGCCAGCGCACGATTGCTCGGAGCGGGTCGGGTGATTGCGATCGACCGTTTTCCGGAGCGGCTCCGCAAAGCTCGCGAAGCTGGCGCCGAAACGCTGAATTACGAGTCCACCGACATTCTGAGCGCACTGAAGGAGATGACCGGCGGGCGCGGTCCTGACGCGTGCATCGATGCCGTCGGTATGGAGGCGCACCTGCACGGTCCGGTCGGTGCTTACGATCGAGTGAAGCAGGCATTGCGTCTGGAAACCGACCGGCCGAGCGCGTTACGCGAGGCCATCATGGCCTGTCGCAACGGCGGCACGTTGTCGGTGCCGGGTGTGTATGGAGGCCTGCTCGACAAGATTCCGTTCGGCGCGATCGTGAACAAGGCGCTCAAAGTGAAGAGCGGGCAGACCCATGTGCAGCATTACATGAAGCCGCTGCTTCAACGCATCGAGCGCGGCGACATCGATCCGTCGTTCATCGTCTCGCATCGCCTGCGGTTGGAGGACGCGCCGGTCGCTTACGAGGTTTTTCGCGACAAGGAAGACGATTGCATCAAGGTCGTGATGACGCCGTGAGGATGCCGTTTCCGTCATGTCTGCCGCCGGACCACGAGTGCTGAATCCGTTCGCAGTCTGCACTTCGATTCGGCTCAGGCGGGGCTTGTAGCGTCTCTCGCTCGTCATCGCGCGGCTCGGCGAGTAAGCTCACGCCGGGCGAGCTTCCGCCTGTCGCCGTCTGTCGTCGTGATCGTCTTCGAAGATGTCGCTCACGCATACGCACAAGCTCCCTCGTTACGAGGCTTGACGCTGCGCGTGCCCGATGCTGCGACGACCGCATTGATCGGTCCGAGCGGCTGCGGAAAGTCCACATTGCTCAAGCTCGCAACGGGCTTGGTTTGGCCGTCGAGCGGATCGGTGTCGGTCGACGGACAGCGGCTCACCGCAGAAAACATTCGCAGCATCCGACATCGCATCGGCTACGTCATCCAATCCGGCGGCCTATTCCCCCACCTGACGGTGAAAGACAACGTAACGCTTGCCGCCCGCCATTTGCGGCGCGATCGGGCGTGGATCGAATCTCGAATCGGCGAATTGCTCGAGCTCGTGCAATTACCCGAAGAGCTATTGGATCGCTATCCGAGCGAGCTTTCAGGAGGCCAACGGCAACGTGTCAGCCTCATGCGTGCGCTGATGCTCGATCCCGAGGTGTTGCTGCTCGATGAGCCGCTCGCGGCACTCGATCCCATGGTTCGATTCGGACTGCAAGACGACCTAAAGAATCTATTCGCGCGCTTGCGAAAGTCTGTTCTGCTCGTCACGCACGATCTCGCAGAAGCCGCGTTCTTCTCCGACCGCATCGTCCTGATGCACGAAGGCCGTATCGCCCAGCAAGGAAGCTATCGAGACCTGATCGAACGGCCCGCGAACGAATTCGTGCGCGCGTTCTTGCGCGCACAGCGAGTGACGCCGGATGCGTAGCTGGTCTTGCATTCTGCTGATGATCCTCGCGTCGGGTGCGTCGGCGCGCGAGGTGATCGTCGGTTCGAAGGTCTTCACCGAGTCCGTCATCCTCGCGGAGCTCGCGACGCAGTTGCTCGATGCGAAAGGGATCGACGCCGTGCATCGACGGGAGCTCGGCGGGACGAGCGTGCTCTGGAGCGGACTGCTGCGCGGAGACATCGATTGCTACCCGGAATACACAGGCACATTGCGCGGCGAGGTCTTTGCGGGAGAAGGCGTTCAGTCGGATGAACAGCTCCGTGACACGCTTGCGCAAGCAGGTGTATGGGCTTCCGGATCGCTCGGCTTCGATAACACTTACGTGCTCGGCATGCGCAAGGATGTTGCAAAACGGTTGTCGATCGCCCGCACGTCCGACTTGGCGAAGCATCCTGAGTTGCGTTTCGGCTTCAGCAACGAATTCATGCGGCGAGCCGATGGCTGGCCAGGTTTGAAACGGGCCTATGGAATGCCGCAAACGGATGTGCGCGGCATGCAGCACGACCTCGCATATCGTGCATTGGCCTCCGGCGCCATCGACGTCACCGATCTGTATGCGACGGACGCCGAGAT
>DATCLP010000465.1:0-2407 GCA_036563855.1 Steroidobacteraceae bacterium
ACGGGAAGTATCGCAAGGGCGTGTGGCAGCCGCCCAAAGATCAACGCTGAATCGTTTCCAGATAGGCGACGAGGCGATCGATGAGCTCGGCGACACGCTTGCGCCGCGCCGCGTCTTCGTCTCGGACCGCATAAAGCTCCCAACCCCAGATCGGCATCTCGCGAGTGCCGTGCGTAGCGACGAGCTGCTGTCCGTCGATCTGCTCGCGCACGCGCTCGCGTGGGAACACACCGCCGTTGCGTGCGGCAATGGTCGTCAAGTCGGACGGCGGCGTCTTGAGCACGTCGGCGACGGGCCCGTCGCCGCGAGCCTGCGTGCCGTGGCAACTTGCGCAAAACGTGCGAAATAGCTCTGCGCCGGACATGTCGGGTGCCTCGTCGGCAGCGCAAGGCGCCACGAAAAGCATGGCGGCGGCAGCACAAGCTGAAAGCTTCAAGTTTCGACTCCGCTGATTCGATCCTCCGAGCATACGGGGTCGCTTTTCTGAAGAACATCGTCGCGAGCGCGCACTTCGTACGGGTTACGCCGGAACCAATCGGATCCTGGCGCACCTTTACATCAGGCATACTGCACGCTCACAGCCGCATTCATTGGGAAGCGCCATGCGCGAGCGAGTCGTCACCGCTGCCGTCGTCATCATAGGTAACGAAATACTGTCGGGGCGTACGCAAGACACGAATCTGCGCGACATTGCCCTCGGCCTCGGGCGGCGAGGTATTCGCATCGGGGAGGCGCGCGTCATTCCCGATGTGGAGGAGACGATTGCGGAGGTCGTCAACGAGCTGCGCGCCAAGTACGACTACGTATTGACGACGGGAGGCATCGGTCCGACGCACGACGACGTCACTGCGCAATCGATTGCAAGAGCCTTCGGAGTGGAGCTCGTCGAACACCCGGACATTGCCGCGCTCATACGCAGCCGCGAGGCGCCGCCCGAAGTGATGAGAGCGCGGCTGCGCATGGCACTCGTGCCGAAGGGTGCAAAGCTCATCGAGAACAGTACAGGCGGGCCGCCGGGTTTCTACATCGGCAATGTGTATGTGCTTGCCGGGATTCCGGTCGTGATGCGTGCGATGCTGGCGACGCTCGAACGCACGTTGGTGGGCGGTGCAGTGCTGCAATCGCGTTCCGTGACCGTCTATCTGGGAGAAAGCGCGATTGCCGAACCGCTCGCGAATCTGCAACGCGCGTATCCGTCCGTCGAAATCGGCAGTTATCCGTTCACTCGCGAGAACGGCTACGGCACGACGCTCGTCGTGCGCGCTACTGACCCCGCGGTCCTGGACGAAGTCGTCGAGAAGCTGAAGGCGCTGATCGTGGCAGCGGGTGGCGAGCCGACTGTTAGTTGAACTCCATTCGATGTACGAATCTGCTATGGTCCCGCCGGTCGCTTGTTTGGGGATCGACTCGTAACGCCATGGCAACTAGGAAAATTAGAACCATCCTCGTCGGAGTGCTTGCGCCGGAAGAGCGATCGCAACCTGCCGTAGAGCGGGCCGCCAAGCTCGCTGCGGCGTTTCGTGCCGAGCTGATCTTGTTTCATGCAGCGTTCGAGCCGGCAATCAGCGGGCGCTCGTTGTTCGATTCGCGACGCCTGGCGGCCTTGCGCGGTGCTGTCGTTGCGACTCGGCGTGCGATGCTGGAAAAGCTGTGCGCGCAGTTGCAGGCGCGCGGCATCACCGCGCGCTGCGCGGTGGTTTGGGAAGATCCGCCCTATGCGGCTGTCATTCGCGCCGCCATCCGCGACAATGCCGATCTCGTCGTCATCGGCGCGCATCGTCCTCGCGCCTCGCGCTTGCCGATCCTCAGACAAAACGATTGGGAGCTGATGCGGTATTGCTCGCGGCCGCTGCTGATCGTGCGTCAGCCGGTCAAGCGATCCGGTGCCGTCGTCGCGGCTGTGGACCCGAGCCACGCGAACGACAAACCGGCGGCACTGGACGTGGAGCTTGCGAAGGCCGGTGCCGTGCTTGCTGCTGGACTCAATACGGAGTTGCACGTCGCACATTGCATTCCCGACAGCGCGTTTCCGCTCGGACACATTACGCCGAAAGATCGGCTGCGAATGAAGCGAGAGAGACAGGCGCGCGTCGAAGAAGTGTTGGAAAAGGCGCGAGTCGATGCACGGAAGGTTCACATGCTCGACGGTTTGGTCGAAGTCGCGCTACCTGTGTTGCTGCGCAAGGTGCATGCGCAGGCATTGGTCTTGGGCGCGTTGAGCCGCCGCTGGCTTCAGGGTTTCGTGGTGGGTAACACCGCCGAACGGCTGATTCACGAAACGACGTGCGATCTGTTGATCGTCAAACCTGCCGGGTTCAAGACACGCCTGCCGCGTGCGCGCAGAGAGTCGATCGTGATGCCGAAGGCGGGGACGTGACCCGTGATTCGTGACTGGTGAGTAGTAGGT
>DATCLP010000466.1:0-4743 GCA_036563855.1 Steroidobacteraceae bacterium
TTCTGCGCACAGCGGACTTTGCCCGCAAGCGAACAGCTCGGGATCGAACTCATAGCCCAAGCTCAGATTCACGCCATGAATGCGCATGACCTTGGGATTGCGATTGACGTGATGGCGGATGTAGGCAAGCGCGCGGATCACGTTGCTGGTGCGTCCCTTGCCGTCCGCATCGAGCACCTTCAAGCTCACGATATTGCATTCGGGCGCCACGCCGCGCAGGTGCATAGGGTCGCACTTGCGCTCCTTGAGCGTGACTTGATGATCGATGTCGGAGGTCGCGACGAAGACGCGTTCGAACGCTCTCACGCCGCGTTCGGGCGCCTTGCCCGTAATGATCCCTGCGACGTGCGTGCCGTGACCGAATTCGTCGATGAGCGCCGTGCGAGCGCTCGAGAGCGGAGGAGGCGCCGGCTCATCGACATCCGCCGCGACGCCGGAAGCAACCGCTTGGGTGAAATCGCGATGCAGGTCGGCGACGCTCGGATGTTTGAGCCGATGCTGCTGCGGATCGCTCGGCCCGAAATGCGGATGATCGGCTTGCACGCCCGAATCCACGACGGCCCACGTGATGCCAGCGCCCGACGCCGCGAACGACCTGTACGCAGCGTCGGCCTTTACCGTCACGACCGAGCAATCCATGAGCGGCTTGACGACGAAGTCGGGCCACACGCGGTAGATGCACTTCACCCACGGCTTGTTGCCGCGTGCTTTCGAGACACGCCGCTCCGCTTCCCACTTTTCGTCGAGCGCGATGAGCTCGCTCCACTCCTCGACCGACAGCTCGCATCGGTAATAGGCCGAAGTGACCTTCGTGGTCCTGCGGTCGGGATCGTCGACGACTTGTGCCAACAGCTCCTTGAACGCTTTCGCCGCAGCATTGAGCCCGCCCGGGTAGCGTAGGTTCAGCTCGATCATGTACGGATCGGGCTGATCCTCCTCGGTGTGAAAGCCCCAGGATTTGCGACGCTCAGGATCGAGCATCGCGGGCAGCGCTGCGCTGCGTGCAAGCTCGATGCGGCGGTCGGGACTCGATGCGGATCCGGCGGCGGCGCTGTCGGCGGGAATCGTGCTCTTTGCCGGTGTCGCGACGGCCTTGCGCTTGCGCGATTTCGCCTTGCGTGCAGCCGTGCGCCGAGTTCGAGACTTCTTGGCCATCCCTTACCTGCAATCGTTGTCGGAGTGATCGGGCAAACGCCCGGCCGATGCTAGTCAACGCATCCCCCCGACACAATGACACGAAAGGCCGCACGCATGGGATACTTTTGCGATGGCAAGCGATAACACTTCCGTTCTCATCGTCGGCGCCGGTGCAGTCGGCGCTCTATTCGGCTCGGCGCTTGCACGCCATGGCGTGCGCGTGGGCGTCGTCTGCCGCTCGGACTACGACATCGTCAGCCGCGAAGGCTATGCGATCCGCAGCTTCAGCTTCGGGGAGTACCGCTTTCGGCCTGATCGCGTCTTTCGGAATGTCGCCGACTGCGACGAAACGCCCGACTATGTGCTGCTCACGACGAAAGTCGTGCCCAGCGTCGACCGCGTCGCGCTGTTGCGCCCCGTCGCCCGACCGGGCGTGACCATCGTGCTCATCCAGAACGGCGTCGATATCGAGCAGGAAATCGCAGACGCATTTCCGGAAAACGAGCTGTTGAGCGCGCTCGCGTTCGTCGGCGTCGGCCGCAGCGCTCCAGGCGAAATCGTGCATCAATCGCACGGATCGCTCGTGCTCGGCGTCTATCCCAAGGGAATCAGCACGAGCGCCGAAAAACTTGCCGCCGCATTCAACGCCAGCGGGGTGCCGTGCAAGCTCACGGACAACGTCATCGGTGCGCGCTGGCAAAAGGCTGTGTGGAATGCACCGTTGAATCCGCTGTCGATTCTAGGCGGCGTGCTCGATACGGCCGCGATGCTGCGAACCGAAAAAGATCGGGCATTCGTCGCCAAGGCGATGCAAGAGGTATGCGACATCGCGGCGGCCGCCGGATACCCGCAGTCGCCCAAGCTCGTGAACGCGATGATCGAATCGACGCTCGCCATGCCGGCCTACAAGACGAGCATGGCGCTCGACTACGAGCAGCGACGACCGATGGAGATCGAAGCGATTCTCGGCAACGTCGTGCGCAGCGCTCGGCGCGTCGGTGTCGCCGCACCGACGCTCGAGACGCTCTATTCGATCGCGAAGATGGTCGAGGCCGCGCGGCTCGGCAGCGCTTGACGGCCTCGGTGCGCTTTCGCTAGCGCGCGATTCAACTTTGCGGTGCGTCGCCCTGCGGCGCTTGAGCTTGAGGCTCTTGGCTCTGCGGTGCTTGCTGCGGAGGCGACTGAGTCTCGGGCCCCGGCGCTTGAGCCGCCTGCTGCACCGGGGCTGCAGGCGCACGCACTTTGGGCGGCTGGCGCACAGCGAGCAAAACATTTTCTGCGACGCGGCTCATCCACCCGCCCGAATACAGCATCATCTTGAGCGTGTGCAGCAGCACTTTGCCGGGTCCTTCCACGGCGAGCCGACAGTCCTCCTCGATGCGACAGTTCTGCATCTCGAACAGGTTGTTGCCCTCGATGACCAAATTCGAATCCTTGAAGTGGCAATCGACGAAGACCTTGCCATCCAGAACAATGCGTTGCCCGACGAAGGATTTGCCTCGGATCGTTTTCATTCGCGCTCTCGGTAATGTGACTCGTGCTCGGGGTTCCCCGGCTGCGAGGGGGGGGAGCTTAAGGCAAGAGAGGCTACAGGCGATAGAAAGGGCTCGGGGCTCGGGGCGGCGGGGCCGGAGCAGCTACAGGGCAAATGGGCTCCAGTTGGCGCACGAACGCACTACTACGGCCTACAGCCTAGAGCCTACAGTCTGAGAACTGTCAAAAGCGCGGCGCTCATGCGCCACGCATTTGACAGTTCTCATTAGACAATTCGAGACATCGGGGGCAACTTGGGCCCGGGGGGTGCTCGGCCGCGCGGCATCTGTGCAATGCTTGCGGCTCGAGGCTGGCGCCTGTTTCCGACAACACTAGAAGACGACGTCAATGCGAAAACTATTCTGGATCCTAGTCGCCATCATTGGCGCATTCGCAGTCGGGGGAATCGCAATCAGCCGCGGCGAGACGATCAACGCCATGTGGATCGTCGTAGCCGCCGTATGCGTGTACGCACTCGGCTATCGCTTCTACAGCGCGTGGATCGCGGCACGCGTCTTGACCGTCGACGCGACGCGCGCGACCCCGGCGGTCCGCTTGAACAACGGGCGGGACTTCGTCCCGACGCACAAGTGGATCGTCTTCGGTCACCACTTCGCCGCGATTGCAGGCCCCGGACCGCTGATCGGTCCGACGCTCGCTGCGCAGTTCGGATACTTGCCGGGCACGCTGTGGATTCTGGTCGGCGCCGTGCTCGGCGGGTGCGTACAGGACATGACGATCCTGTTCCTCTCAACGCGCCGCAACGGCCGCAGCCTCGGTCAGATGGCGAAAGAGGAGCTCGGTCCGATCGGCGGCTATGCCGCCATGATCGGCACCCTCGTGATCATGATCATCCTGATCGCGGTGCTCGGGCTCGTCGTCGTCAACGCCATGCGCCACAGCCCGTGGGCGACCTCGACGGTCTTCGCGACGATTCCGATTGCGATCCTGATCGGATTGTATTTGAAGAACATTCGTCCCGGCCGCGTGCTCGAGGCATCCCTCATCGGCGTGGCGTTGCTGCTGTTTGCGGTCGTCGGCGGCGGTTGGATCGATGCAAATCCGACGATCCGCGAATGGTTCAACTGGGACGGTCCGTCGCTTGCATGGTTCGTCATCGGTTACGGCTTCATTGCAGCAGTTCTGCCCGTTTGGTTGCTGCTCGCGCCGCGCGACTATCTATCGACGTTCCTCAAACTGGGCACCGTGTTCCTGCTCGCGATCGCGGTCGTGATCATGAGTCCGGAAATCAAGATGCCGGCGGTGACCCAATTCATCGACGGCACCGGTCCGATTTTCGGCGGCAAGCTCTTCCCCTTCGTGTTCATCACGATCGCATGCGGCGCGGTTTCCGGATTCCACGCTCTCGTCTCGAGCGGCACGACGCCGAAGCTCATCAGCAACGAAGCCGACGTTCGTTTGGTCGGCTACGGCAGCATGATGCTCGAGTCGGGCGTGGCGATCATGGCGATGATTGCGGCGACGCTGCTCGATCCGGGCGTGTACTTCGCGATCAACAGTGCGCCGGGCGTCGTCGGTGCGACCGCGGAAGCAGCGGTCGAAACGATCTCGAGCTGGGGCTTCCCGGTCACGGTTCAGCAAATGAGCGAGCTTGCGCAAGCGATGGGTGAATCGACGCTCTTCGCGCGCACCGGCGGCGCACCGTCGCTGGCCGTCGGCATGGCGAACATTTTCTCGTCTGCGTTCGGTCAGAGCATGCTCGCGATCTGGTACCACTTCGCGATCATGTTCGAGGCCGTCTTCATCCTGACGACGCTCGATGCAGGCACGCGCGTCGGCCGCTTCATGCTCCAGGACTTCATGGGCCACTTCTGGAAGCCGATGGGCGAAACTTCCTGGTATCCGTCGGTGCTGATTGCGAGCGCATTGATCGTCGCGGGCTGGGGTTACTTCCTGTACATCGGTGTCGTCGATCCGAACGGCGGGATCAACATTCTCTGGCCGCTGTTTGGTATCTCGAACCAGCTTCTCGCCGGCATCGCGCTATGCGTCGCGACGGGCATCCTCGTCAAACAAGGCAAGCTGAAATTCGCATGGGTGACGGGAGCGCCG
>DATCLP010000467.1:0-2980 GCA_036563855.1 Steroidobacteraceae bacterium
GTCTGACTGAGTTCTACGGCATGACCGAAGGAGGCGCGACATTCATCTTGTACGCGCATGAACATCCCGACAAGCTGCACACGGTCGGTCGTCCGGCGCCCGGTCATGAGGTGAAGCTCATCGACGAGAACGGCAACGAAGTGCCGCCGGGAGAAATCGGCGAGGTCGTCGGTCGCTCGCCGACCGCGATGATGCTCGGCTATCACAATCAACCGAAGAAAACGAGCGAAGCCGAGTGGTACGACAAGGACGGCACGCGCTTCATTCGTACGGGTGACGTCGGACGCTTCGACGCAGACGGCTTCTTGACGCTGCTCGACCGCAAGAAGGACATGATCATCTCCGGCGGCTTCAACATCTATCCGAGCGATCTCGAGGCCGTCTTGTTCAAGCACGAAGCGGTCAAGGACGCCGCGGTCGTCGGCGTGCCTTCGCAGCAATGGGGCGAGACGCCGGTGGCATTCGTCGTGCTGAAGGAAGGACGGACCGAGACGGCCGAGCAAATCCGTGCATGGGCGAACGAGCGGCTCGGCAAGACGCAGCGTCTATCGGCTGTGGAGATCACCTCATCGCTTCCGCGCAGCGCAATCGGCAAGGTGTTGAAGCGCGAGCTGCGCGATCGGTACGTGAAGCAGCAGAAGGTCGCGAGCTGAGTGTTAGGTGACAGGCCACAGGCTACAGGCGACAGCAAGAAGGGCTCTGGGCGCTGGTCGCTCGGGTTGTAACTCGCAGCCCGGTTCTTACTGTAGCCCGTAGCCCATTTCTTACCGTTGCCTGTCGCCCGTAGCCCGTCGCCCATTCATAATTGGCCCCATGAGCGCAGTCATGAACGCCCCTTCCGACATCGCAACCCTCATGGACGGGCTCGGCCGAACGGCGGTCGAAGCCGCCAAGGCTTTGGCGTTGGCCAGCCCCGAAGTCAAGATCTCGGCGCTGCAAGCGGCCGCAAAGGAAATACGTGGACAGCGCGCGGCCATCCTTGCAGCGAATCAAGCCGATATGCAGCATGCAAAGGAACGCGGATTGACTGCAGCGATGCTCGACCGGCTTGCGCTCGACGACAAGCGCATCGAGGACATGGCAAGAGGCGTCGAGGAAGTGGCGGCGTTGCCGGATCCGATCGGCACGATCATCGCGGAATGGACGCGTCCCAACGGCATGCGAATCCAACGCGTGCGCGTGCCGCTCGGCGTCGTCGGCATCATTTACGAAAGCCGTCCGAACGTAACGGCCGATGCCGGCGCGCTGTGTTTGAAGTCCGGAAACGCCGTCATCCTCCGCGGCGGCTCCGAGAGCACTCATTCGAGCCGTGCGATTCATGCCTGCCTCGTGGCCGGTCTGCGTGCAGCGGGATTGCCGGAAGGCGCGATTCAAATCGTGCCGACGACCGATCGCGCCGCAGTCGGCTACATGTTGTCCAGCATGACCGACTACATCGACGTCGTCGTGCCGCGCGGAGGCAAGAGCTTGGTCGCACGCGTGCAGCAAGAAGCACGTGTTCCGGTGATCGGACATCTCGAAGGCAACTGTCACGTGTACGTCGACCGCGATGCCGACGTGCAGATGGCGTGCGACATCGTCAAGAACGCGAAGCTGCGCCGTACCGGCATCTGCGGAGCAGCCGAAACGGTGCTGTTCGATCGCGCTGGCGTCGAAAAGCTTGCGGCACCGGTGCTCAAGACCCTTCTCGATGCGGGCTGCGAAGTGCGTGGCGACGGAACGCTGCAAGCGCTCGATCCGCGCATCAAGGCAGCAACCGAGGACGACTGGTACACCGAATATCTCGACGCGATCATTGCCGCGAAGGTCGTGGACGGGGTGGACGGTGCCGTGGCGCATATCGAGAAGTACGGCTCGGCGCATACCGAAGCGATCGTCACCGCGAATCAGGCGACTGCGGACCGTTTTCTCGCGAACGTCGACAGCGCCATTGTCCTGCACAACGCTTCGACGCAGTTTGCCGATGGCGGCCAGTTCGGCATGGGCGCCGAGATCGGAATCTCCACGGATAAGTTCCATGCGCGCGGTCCCGTCGGCGTCGAGCAACTCACGAGCTATAAGTACGTCGTGCGCGGCAGCGGTCAGACGAGGCCGCTGTAACCGATCGCGGGCGCCGGGCTGCGGCGCAAAGATTGATAAAACTCCGCTTCATCTCACAGTGGCGCGGGCGACCGCAGCTATACTTCCCGCGATCTTCCCGCGGTCGGGCCCAGGTTAGGTGTTGTAGATGTCGCTAGCGCAAATGTTTCGGCGTGCTCTGCCGTTATGCGTTTTCCTGGTCTCGCTGGCCGGCGCGCAGCCCGTTCAACCGGAGCTGCAGGAACTGAAGGCCGCCCTCGACAAAGCGCGTGCCGAGCGGATCGATGTGCTCTCCCCGAACAATTTCGCCCAGGCGCTTCAGGCGTACGAGGCGGCCGAGAAAGATGCCGAACGCGGACGCAATCCGGACCGTGTCCGCGGCAATGTCGCGAAGGCCAACGAAGCATTGGCGAGTGCGACGAGCGCAGCAGCGACCGCGCGCACGGAGCTAGCCGGCCCCTTCCGCGCTCTAGAGGATGCGCTCACTGCCGAGGCGCCTCGCTATGCCCCCGAAGCATGGGAGAGGGCTGCCCAGCGCTTCAGAGAAGCGGCCAATCGCATCGAGCGCAACGATTTGAGGAATGCCCAACGTCGCGGCGCCGAATCGGAAGTGCTGCTGCGCGATGCCGAGCTGCTCGCGATCAAGAACAAGATGCTGAACGAAGTGCGAGCGCTGATCGCGAAGGCCGACGAGACCAAGGTCGAAAGATATGCACCGCGCACCTTGCAAGCGGCGAAACGCTACCTGGCCGAAGCGGAGCAAGAAATCTCCCGCAACCGCTACGACATGACCGTGCCGAAGAATCTCATCGAGCAGGCGCGGTACGAGGCTCGTCATGCGTTGTATTTCGCCGATCTCATTCGCCAAGTGCTGGACAAGGAAGACGACAAGCAGTACGGC
>DATCLP010000468.1:0-2973 GCA_036563855.1 Steroidobacteraceae bacterium
CGCATGGACGCTCCACTCGATTGTCGATGCGACGGACAACCTGAAGCTCTCTGGCTCGTTTCGCACCCGATACGAAGCGATCGACGGGCAACCTCGGCCGGGGCTCGACTCGTCGCAGGATCTGCTGACATTCAGAACGACACTCTTCGCGGAATACACGTGGAACAACCTGCGTATTGGCGGAGAGCTCTATGACAGCCGAGCCTACTCGAGCGAAGCCGGCAGCGGCGTCAGCACGGGCGAAGTCAATGCATTCGAGCCTGTGCAGGCGTATGTCGCCGTAGACTTCAAGGATTCTCTTGGCGAAGGAACGAGCGTGTCCGCGCAGGCCGGTCGCTTCACGCTCAATCTCGGATCTCGACGCTTGGTTGCGGCGGACGATTATCGCAACACGACCAACGGTTACACGGGCCTCAGGGTTGACGTCAAACGCGCCGGCGGTCCGAGCGCATCACTCATCTACACGCTGCCTCAACGACGTTTGCCTGACGATTTGCCGTCGGTTCTAGATAACGACATCGAGCTCGATGAGGAAAGCTCAGCGCTGAAGTTGTGGGGCGGCATCGTCACGCTACCGAGTGCGATCGGCAGGTCTGCGCTAGAGCTCTCGTACTTCAATCTACGAGAAAAAGATCAACCTGACCTGGCGACGCGCAACCGCCAGCTCCACACATGGAGCGCTCGGCTCTTCAAGGATTCCGCACCCGGCACGTGGGACTACGACCTGGAGGGCATGTATCAAACAGGGTCAATCCGCGCGAGCACTGCAGAAAACGCTGAAGTACTGGACGTGAACGCCTACTTCTATCATCTGGAAGTGGGCTACCAAGGCTCCGGGGCTTGGACGCCTCGCTTTTCAGTCGAGTACGACGAAGCCAGCGGCGATGACAGCTCACGCCACTACGGACGCTTCGACACTCTGTTCGGAATGCGTCGTGGCGACCTTGCGCCGTCCGGCATTTATGCTGCCGTGGCACGCGCCAACATCCGGGCACCCGGCTTGCGTCTTGAAGTCACACCAAGCTCGCGCCTCGATGCGTTCGTCTCATACAAAGCACTCTGGCTCGAGTCACGAACAGATAGCTTCTCGTCGTCCGGTGTTCGCGACCCAACCGGTCGATCGGGAAATTTCGCTGGCCATCAACTAGACACTCGCCTGCGCTACTGGCTGATTCCGAAAATGCTGCGCTTCGAAGGAGACGTCGTGCTGTTGTTCAAAGGGCGTTTCTTGGAAGCCGCGCCGAACGCACCGCGCACTGGCGACACTCACTACTATTCATTGAATCTGACGATGTCGATCTAACGATAAGAGCAACGATTGCGCAGCGACGCTGAGAACTCGCGTTTCGGTTTGTATCCCGATCAATAAGGGCGAGATAGGAAGTCGATACGACATTAGCGCGTACGACTCGAGTTAGCTGTACTGCGGCAGCGATCCGAAATCCTTGACGCGAATGCCGCGCTCGTAGGCGGCGTTGCCGACGATGAACGCTTCATCGGGGAGATCGGTCGTCTTGATGCCGACTTTCGCAAACAGGCCGCGGCAAAGACGCCGTCCCTCGGCATCCAGATGCGGAACCATTTCCGGCGTCGTCCTCAGATCCGGCAACAGACCGCCGTTTCCGCCCGTGAGCCACTTCATGTACTTGATGTGGATCCATGGATGACCGCCGATGACCAGCGACGGCCTCTGCAAAGCATAGAAGCCGCTGGCGATCGGCTCATAGCGCCAATACAACTCGCGCGCGGACCTGAGGTCACCTGTGCGAAGGAGCTCTAGGAACTCGCCCACCCACGGCTGATCGGGAGACTGCACCGAGTCGATCGCCCACTGTCCGGTCCACTGCATCGGATACTTGAGCGCGAGCAGCATCATGACTTCGAGATCGACCACCGCGAGTTGCAAGCGATCGCCGAGACGGTCTGCGATCGTCAACGCCGTTGCCGGCCGAAGCTCTTGCGTAAACTTGATTCCGATGACGTTATCCAGATCCGCCAAACGATCGAACGCGTCCATGGGCAGTCCGGTCGGATCGAAGCGTTCGACGGCCGGACTCGGGCTCGCATAGAGCACGATTCCCAAGGAGGTTTTTTCAACGACGCTTCGCATCTGCTGATACATCGCTTCCTGCGACGCGAGCTTCGGATTGAAATACATCAACGCATGCGAAAAGCCTTGGCTCTCCATCTGACGCACGCGGTCTTCCCACTCTTCCCATGTGCCGGCGCGAATGACGCCGACGGTGAGGATCTTCCCCTTCGCCTCGTCAGCGACGACTTCATAGAATCGTTTCTCGGTCTTCGCATCGATCCCGAGCGGGAGCGGCATGATCGAACAGAATCCTTGGGCAATGGCGTGACGAACGTCGCGGCGAATGCCCTCTTCGTCGAGGGTCCTCAAGTCCGGCTGCATCGACGGCATCACGAAGGATTCGCCGCCGCGCAATGCGCGTTGGGCCCATGCCTTTCTGGATTCCCCACTGGCGACGTCAAACGGCATGCGCTGCATATCTCGGGATTCCGCAACGCTAGCGCCCATCAACCCGAGTCCCGCCAACGCGCTCGCGCTCATGAATTGCCGACGATCTAGCGACATCGAACGTCTCTCCAGCGATGTACTGATACGCCCGCATACTAGAGCAGTTCGAGCAAGCTGCCGATCGCCGCGGTGGCGTCCAAGCGTGGCCCGCGAGCTCGCGACGCGAGCTTCACCTCGTTCCGCGACAGCAATCCACCGGGGATAAGAACGCGGCGAACCCATGCGTACCGCATGCAGCCAACGCTGCTGGCGCGACCTCTTCCTCACATCGATCTAAAGGTCGCGCTCGGCCAGAAGTTTCTCCAACTCTCCGGCTCGAGCTGTCGCAGCGCCTCACGTCGGCAGGGTCGAGCTGCCCGAAGCATTTGTGCTATGCCTGAGCGCCCTGTGTTTCGAACAATCTATGTCTTAAAAGGCTCAGATGTGCCCAGCTC
>DATCLP010000469.1:0-3353 GCA_036563855.1 Steroidobacteraceae bacterium
CCTTGCGGGCGATCAAGCGATCAAGGATACGGCCGACATCCTGCGCGAGACGTTTCGCGATTCGGACATCGTCGCACGCATCGGCGGAGATGAGTTCGTTGCGCTCGCGCACGTGACGCGCGATACGAATGCGCTGCGGCAGCGACTGCGCGACAAGCTTGCAGCATTCAATGCCGCAGGCAGTCGACCCTACACGCTCGACGTGAGCATCGGCACGACGATTTTCAACGTGACGATGGACGACGACATCGAGTCGATGATCGCCCGCGCCGATGCGGCGATGTACGAAGAGAAACGCTCGAGCACCGGACAGCACCGGATCATCGCCGGTTGAGCCCCTGAGAACAGGCACGACGAAGCAGGCCTGCAGCGATGCTGCAAGCCTGCCAGCGAAGTCATCGAGCTAAAGTTGGCCCTATTCGACGTCGTCGGCGATGCCGGCCCCGAACGCGCTGAACAATTTCTCCAGCGTGTTGTACAGAGCGACGCGCTCGCTCTCGGTCAAAGTCAGCAGAATTTCCGCCTGACGGCGCTGAGCGGTCGGCAACACGGACTTGTAAAGCGCCTTGCCCTTCGCGGTCACCGATACGACGACCGGTGCTGCAAGCGCTTCGGCGTACGCGCTGCCGCGCTTGAGCGTTTTCATCTTCGTCAGCCCGCGCTTCGTCATGACGCGCAACGTCCGGCTGACCTGACCCTTGTCCATGTTGCTACGAGCCGTGAGCTCGGAAAAACGCAACGGCGAGAAGCGGGTCACGAGCGCCAATAGGCGCCATTCCGGCAAGCTGAGCCCGAACTCCTCCAGATAGCGCTTCGTCACGTTCGTGCGCAACGCATTGGACAAACGCGTCAGACGAAACGTCACGAAGTCTTCGATGTGCAATCCGCTGCCTGTTCGGGACAACTTACTCCAAGGATTGGCCCTCGAAGCTCGCTTCGAGGCACGTTTGGCAGTTTTCTTGTTCAAGGGAGTCTCACAACAGTTGGGGGGAAATCAAAGAGCGGCAATTCTGCCGCAATCGTGCGAATATGGAATAGGTCTAAGCACGCCAAGATATCTTTTTTCGCCGTAACTTCCCCGTGCCGAACCCTCGCATCGGCGATCCGCGACGCAACATTGCGAAATCGTCATCTTCGAGCTTCGCCGTCGCCCGATTCGCAAGCGCGCAAACAATTATTCACGTGGATCCCGATCGTCCTCCTGAAGCCATGTCAACGCACTGAAATCGCCCGCGGCTCTTCGACTTTGCACCATGATCGCAAGCAACACCTGAACGAGACCTCTGTCACCGTTGCGACAAATTCGAAGTGCATCGAGGAATTGACGCTGCTATGGTCCGCGCGCGCGTGTTCCGGCTGGGGGAGAAAATGGCACAGCTCGACGAACGGGCGCGCATCCTAGAGGAGTGGCTGCGACTACCCGCATCGCGTCGCCAGCATGCGACGGACGTCATTGCGTTCGCATACCGCCTGCTCCAGGAGCGCCCGGAATTCCTAGATGCCACGACCGGGCACGAGCAGATCGTTGCGTGGTTACTGCCGCACTTAGCGTCGGAAAACTCCTGAAACTCGGGTCGAGGCGGCCTGCGGACGGTTCACGCGCCCTGCAACGCCTGGCTGATGCCCGTCACCGATGCGGTTAGTGCGGCCAGCAACTCTTTGTCCTCGCGACCGCTCACACGCCACCGCGCGAGAAGCTCGACTTGCACGAGGTGCATGGGATCGATGTAAGGGCTCCGCAGGCGAATGGATCGTTGAACCGTGGGCTCGTCGTCCAATAGGCGCTCGGCGCCTTTGAGCTGGAGGATATGCGCCTTCGTGCGAGCGTACTCGTCTCGCAAGATCGGGACGAAGCGCAGATGCTCGGCATCGACCAGCCCTTCGTAGCGCTCGGCAATCTCGAGGTCCGCGCGCGCCAGCGCCAGCTCGATCTCGTCGATCAGGTGCTCGAAGAAATACCAGCGCTCGTACATCTCCTTGAGCGTGGGCAACCCGACCGTCGCAACTGCCTTTTCGAGCGCGCTGCCGGCGCCGAACCAGCCGGGCAGCATGTATCGCGACTGCGACCACGCATGCGCCCATGGAATGGAACGCAGCGCCGCGACACCGGCGCGATCCGTGCGCGACAACGGACGCGAGCCGATCTGCATGCGTTCGATGACGTCGACCGGCGTGACCTGGCGGAAGAACGTATAGAACTCCGGGTCGTCGAACACGACGGCGCGGTAGAACCGCCCGCTTTCGCTCGCCAACAAGTCCATCGCGGCACGCCAGTGCGGCTCGACGTGTTCCGGCGGCATCACGCCGGCGCTCGCTAGCGACAGCGCGTGGAACGCCTGTTCGAAGATGCGCAGCGCGATCGGCCGCAAGCCGTACTTCTCTTTGATGAGCTCTCCGGCTTCGGTGATCCGCAAACGTCCGCGGCGCGCATCGTCCGGTGCGCTGCGCACCAGTACCTCCGCGCGTCCGCCGCCGCGATCTGCGCTGCCGGCTTGACCATGAAACAACGTAAGGTCGATGTCGTGGCGCCTTGCGGCTGCAAAGAGCGCCTCTTGCGCTCTCCGCACCAGCCAGCGCGAGCGAATTATGCCGGCGTCTCTGTTGCTGGCCGAGTAGCCGATCATCACGTATTGATGGTTGCCGCGATACAGCAAATGGCGTTTGTAGAGCGGTTCGTTGAACAACTGTTCTATGACTTCGCCGCACCGTTCCAGCGATTCCGCGGATTCGAAAAGCGGCGCAACGTCGACCGGCAGTTCCCCCGAACGTCGATCTGCCATATCCGCCCACCGCGCGAGCACGAGCACGGACAGGATGTCGTCCGCCCCTTGCGTCGAGCTCACGACGTACGGCCCGATCGCATCCGGACCATAGCGGTGGCGGCAATGGGCCAGTGCCTCGAACACCCACAGCGTGCGTTTGCCGGTTGCATCGAGCACGGTGTCGGGACCTTCGTCCTTGGCCAACACATCGCGCAATCGCGCCAGCCTTTCTTCCGGAGACTTCTCGAGCCAGTGCGGATCGCCCAAGCCCTGACCGATCACGGCGCGATGCACACCGGCATTCTGGCGAATGTCCAACGTCGCCAGATGGAATCCGAACGTCCGAATACGTCGCAGGAGGCGCTTCACCTGAAACAGGCCGGCATGCTCGCCTTTGTTCGCCGCAAGGCTGGCCGCAATGAGCTCGATGTCCTTCCGGAATTCCTCTACGGATTCGTATTGGTGCTGCCGACCCTCATAGGTCGATCGCAATCGCTCCAGCACCTGCCCTAGGAATACGCGATACGGCATCCGATCGTGCCGCGCAGGCGTCAGCGTGCTCGCCGACGGCAACATCACCATGTAGTGGTC
>DATCLP010000470.1:0-9486 GCA_036563855.1 Steroidobacteraceae bacterium
GTGTTCGTCTGGTCGATGTACATGCCGTTCGCAGGTCCGCAATACATCCGCGCCATCAAGAACAAACCGTTCCATGCGCTTGCGAGCCGCATCTGTTCGATGAACGAAGTGCTGCACCTGCCGCCGTGGATGAACGGCTGGATGGTGAGCGAAGCCGAGCGCTGCGGCATCGATGCGGCGGTGATTCTCGTGCCGCCGGGCAACCGGTTGTCGCAGTCGGGCACGAATCTCACGCAACTGGCGCTGCAAGAAGCCGGCGTGCCGACACTGACGTTGAGCGCCGACATGGTGAATGCGCAGGGTTGGGATCACGAGCGGATGGTCGCGTACTTCGGCGACTTCCTCGAACGTTCCGGGCTGTCATGAAGAAGTTTTTCATCGTCTGTGCGTGCCTGCTGATTGCGGCCTGCCAAGCGCCGCCGCCTTCCGGCGTCACCGTGCTGACCTACGGCAGCCCGTATGCGCCGTCGCATCCGTTCAGCCGCGCCGATATCGCCTGGATGAAATGGGTGGAAGAGCAGTCGGGCGGCACGTTGCGCATTCAGCCGTACTGGTCGGGCGCGCTGCTCTCTTCCGAGCATGGGATTACGGAGCTTCGGCATGGCGTGGCCGACATCGGACTGATCACGCCGATCTACGCGCGCGGCGGCACGCATTTGATTCGCGCGCAATCCGGCTTCTACACCGGCACGACGACCTTCGATCAGCAAGTCGCCTTGTACAGATGTCTCGAAGCTGCCGAGCCGCAGTTCGCAAAGGAGTTGCGCGGACTGAAAGTGCTCGCCGTGCAAGGCGGTAACTTGCCGATGATCATCACGCGCGATCGTGCGGTGGAGACGCTCGAGGATCTGCGCGGCTTGCGCTTGCGCGCGCCGTCGGAGCTGCTCGCTGTGCTCAGGCACTTTGGTGCCGACCCTGTCGACATGCCGATGCGCGACGTCTACTCCGCATTGGCGAAAGGCGTGATCGATGGCGTCATTGCACCGATGGATACGTTCCGTTCGCTGCATTTCGCCGAGGTCACCCGCTACGGCGCGAAGATCGCTATTCCGCGCGGCGCGTATGCCGGCCGCGCGATGCAAGCAAAGCGATTCGAGTCGTTGAGCCCCGAACATCAGCGCATTCTCGAAGCCAGCATAGCCGTGTGGGAAGAGGCGCTGAAGCGAGAAATCGGCGCAGCCGACCATTTGGGCGAGCAAACTGCGCTCGCAAGAGGCATCGTGTTCACCTCGATCGATCCGGCCGACCAGGCGCGGTTCGATGAAGTCTATGCCCGCGACGGCGAGGCTCGCGCGCGCAGTCTCGCACGCTACGGCATCGACGGGCTCAAGTCCTTCCGCGTGGCACGCGCTTTCGCAGAACGTTTGGCGAGCTCGCCGAACCCGGAGTGCCCTGCTGCCGAGACGAGTCAGGAGGTTCAGTGAATCGATCATTGGACGGCATCCGTGTCGCCGATTTCAGCCACGTGATGGCGGGCCCGTATGCATCGCATCTCCTGCGGCAGCTCGGCGCGGAAGTGATCAAGATCGAAGCGCCCGGCCGCGGCGATGCGCTGCGCACCTACGGCAAGGATCGTCGCTACGACGGCATGTCGCCGGCATTCATCGGCGTGAATGCCGGCAAGAAGTCCGTCGTGCTGGATTTGAAACAACCCTTGGCGCGCGAAGCTGCACGACGATTGATTTCGCGCTCGGACGTCGTGCTCGAAAACTTTCGTCCGGGCGTCATGGCGAAGTTCGGCCTCGACTACGCCTCCGTACGCGAACTCGAGCCGCGCATCGTGTATTGCTCGATCTCCGGCTACGGTCAGAATGTCCCCCGGCGCGATTGGCCCGCGATCGACAACATCGTGCAGGCAACGAGCGGCATGATGATGCTCGGGGGAAACGAAGGCGACGAGCCGCAACGCATCGGCTTTCCGGTCGTCGATACGCTGACCGGCCAAACGGCGGCGTTGGCAATTCTGGCTGCGCTGTTCAAACGGGAGCGTACCGGCGTCGGCGAGTTCATCGATGTCGCGATGTTCGATGCGAGCTTGGCGTTCATGACCTCGGCCGTCGTGCCATTTCTCGTAACCGGCCGACCGCTCGAGCGCACTGGCAACACCGGCTACAGCGGTCAGCCGACGTCAGGCGTGTTTACGAGCGCCGACGGTCGCAAGATTTCGCTCGGCGTCGTGCAACAGCCGCAATTCGAAGAGCTCGCCAAGCAGCTCGGGTGCCAACACTGGCTCACGGATCCTCGCTTCAAGACGCCCGACTTGCGCGTGAAGCACGCGCGCGAAATGCACGATGAAGTCCAAGCTGCGATCTCGCGCGAAACCGGCGAGGCGCTCGAACGACGGCTGAGCGCTGCAGGCGTGCCTTGCGGTCTCGTTCGCAATGTCGCCGAAGCGATTTCGCTGCCGGGGCTTACGGAGCGTCACCTCACTTCGCGCCTGCGCATTCCCGGATTGCCGGAGCGGGAGGACGTCGAGATCGTCAATGCGGGGTTCTTGTTCGGCAGCGAGCCGCCCGAGGTAAACGAGCCGCCGCCGCAACTCGGCCAGCACACCGCAGAGGTTCTCGAATGGCTCGGATTCTCAGCGGAGGAGCGTCGTGCGCTATCCGCCAACGAATGACCGCCGCATGAGGCGGCAAGGACGATCAGGGGGAGCATGTCATGAGCAAAGCACGAGCACTATTCTGCGTCATCGCGTCGCTCGTCATTTCGAGCCCGATCGCAGCGGCCGACATCACGCGCGAATCGAGCCCAGGCAAGTACAGCGGCTACTCCTCTCCTGTTTACGACGGCTATCAAATGACGTCGCAGTATGTCGCGGTCCGCGACGGCACTCGACTGGCGATCGACATCTTCCGTCCGACGCGCAACGGCCAGGTTGCGACCGAAAAGCTGCCGGTGCTGTGGATGCACACGCCTTACAACCGCCGCAACTATCGCAACGGTCTGACCGCCGAGAACTATCCCGGCAAGGCGCTCGAGCTCGTGAAGTACGGATACGTCGTCGCGGTTGCCGATTTCCGCGGCTTGTATGCGTCGTTCGGACGCAATGCCGGCTTCAATCGCGGCGAATGGCAGGACTGGGCACGCATGGATGCCTACGACATTACGGAATGGTTGGCGAAACAGCCGTGGAGCAACGGAAAAATTGGCATGTGGGGCTGCTCGGCAACCGGCGGCAGCCAGATGCAGGCGATGACGACTGCACCGCCGAGCCTGAAAGCCGTCTTTCCGATGAGCTGCGAATGGGACGTCTATAGCTTCGTCGCAACCGGCGGCATCACGCCGCCGAAGGGCGAACCGACGCAAATCATGCGCGGCGGTTCGCGCGAAGCTCGCGACCGATTGGCGGTGCCTGTCGACGGCGACGAAGACCGTAAATTGCTTGCAGCCGCGATCGCCGAGCATCAGAACAATCTCGAGACGGCCGGCTACGTTCCTTTCCGCGACAGTATTTCGCCCGAATTCAAGAATCAGTGGTGGCTGAAGAGCAGTCCGCACACGTACGCGGAGGAGATCGCCAAGTCAGGCATTGCCGTCTATGCAGCTGCGAACTGGGACGAAGGCAATACCGGTTACGGCGTCGCCTTCATCTTTGCGAACCTCAAGAATCCCAAGAAGCTGATTCTGGGACCCGCAACCCACTGCGATTGGACGACGGTCAAGAACGAGACCGGCTTCGACATCATCGTCGAGGAGCTGCGCTTCTTCGATTACTGGCTCAAAGGCATCGACAACGGCGTGATGCGCGAGCCCGCCGTCACTTATTACACCTACAACGCACCGCCGGGACGCGAATGGCAGACCTCGTCGACTTGGCCGCTGCCCAACGAGCAACGTACGAACTTTTATCTGAGCGGCCAGACCCTGTCGCGCACCAGGAGCGCAGCCGCGGGAGCTCGCGAAGCGACGGTCGACTACACCGTCACGAACGAAAACTTCTGGAACAAAGGCATGGTCTTCATGACCGAGCCGCTCGAGAAAGATCTGCAAGTGACCGGCCACAGCGTTTTGACGTTGTGGATCTCGAGCTCTTCGAACGATGCCGACGTGATTGCGCGCCTCGACGACGTCGCGCCCGATGGCTCGCACCGTTACTACAGCGTGGAAGGACGTCTGCGCGCCTCGCTGCGGAAGACGGCCGAGCCGCCGTACAACAACCTCGGTCTGCCGTGGCATCCGTTCACAGAAGATTCAGTGCAACCGTTGAAGCCCGGCGAGCCGGTGCAAATGAGCTTCGACCTGTTCGCGACTTCGTACGTGTTCAAGGCCGGGCATCGAATTCGTCTCACCTTGAACTTCGCGGATGCCCGCGCAACGCCGAAACTGTCGCCCGCACCGACCGTGAAGGTGCACTTCGGCGGCGACATGCCTTCGGCGCTCACGCTGCCGATCATCCCGAACTGAACCTGCATGCGGCGGAGGTCCACCTCCGCCCGCATTCGCCCGATCGCAAGTGGGTGCGATCTTGTCCTTAGCGCCGAAGCGAGAAAAAACTCTCGCTCACGCTTGACTGCCTGTGAAGCACTTCGCGTTTTGTCGCGCGCACGATGATTTTTCGGGATCGGCTCCACGACCCGAGCCCTACGAATCGGCACAATCGCCGGCATGGCGTTTGGCTCCAGCAACACCGACGACTTCACAGCGCTGGAAACCCAGCGCATGCGCGCGCGCATGGAGGAATACATTCGCGTTTCGCGTCAGGGAATGCTCTTGGCCGTCGCCATGCACGGCATCTTCGGGATCTTCGCCCTGGCAATCGGCGCGCCCCTGCTGATGTATCTGCAAATCGTCAGCGTCGTCGTCTATGCGGTGACTTACTGCCTCTCCTTCCATGGATACCGGCGTCTGATTCGCGGACTGACGGTCCTCGATCTGCTCGGACATTCGACGCTCGCAAGCTGGATCATCGGCGTCGAAAGCGGCTTCCAATACTATTCGTGGATTCTGTTACCGCTCGTGTTCACGAGCGCGGAATTGACCGAGCGCAGTCGTTTGCGCCGCGCCTTGGTCCTGTGCGCGATCTACGTGATCAACGGTTGGTGGCTCTCGCGCGTCACGCCGCTCGTCCAAGTCGATCCGGCCGCACTGGAAGCGCTGCGCAGCTTCAACCTGATCTGCTATTTCACCGCGACCACCATGTCGGCTCTCGCGTTCACGCGTGCGACCACGGACGCCGAAGCGAAGCTACGCGAAGCAGCCGACACGGACGGATTGACCGGGCTGCTCAACCGCCGCCGCATGTCGGATCGCATGCAGGGCCTCTGGCAGCATGCCCGGCGTGCGCAGCGCCGGATCACCGTATTGCTGCTCGACATCGATCACTTCAAATCGATCAACGACCGGTTCGGTCACGCATGCGGCGACGAGGTGATCGTGCGGGTCGGCGATGTGCTCAAGCGCGTCGTGCGGCAGGAGGATCTCGTTGCCCGCTGGGGCGGCGAGGAATTCATGATCCTGCTGCCGGATACGCCGCTCGAGCAAGCGCGGGAAATTGCCGAGCGCATCCGCATCGAGATCGGCAGGATCGCGTTTTCGTTCGATCCGAGTCTGCGAGTGACGGCGACTTCGGGCTTGGCCGCCTGGCGTGAGGGCGAGAACCTCGAAGCCACGATCCATCGCGCCGATCTCATGCTCCTGGCAGGAAAACGCCGCGGCAAGAATTGCATTGTCGTCGAGGGAGACGCTTTGCCCGGTCCCGAGCCTGCGCATCAGCTTGCGAGCTGACGGGCCGGCCGAAGCCGGCCCGCCGTTCGACGCGCTCGCGCTTCAGCGGCGTGCGCGCTGATACGCAGCCGCCTGCGACTTCACCAAGTTGACGATATCGCCCATGTGGAGCGGTACATCCAGATTGTGCAGGCCCCACGCTTGGCTCGGTCCATTTGCCGTCATCACATCGCCGTAGATATCGTCGGCACGCGGATCGTTTGGATTCGCGTTGATCGTCACTTCGAGATAAACGCGATTGTTCTTGTCCACGCACTCGGTCGTCACCAGGCCCGGCGTCTTGGCGAAAGGCTAATGGCCGCGTCGAGAATCGAGAATTGACAAGGCTCCGCTAGCGCGCGAGAGCCCCGAGCCTTCACCGGGAACCACGACTCAGCAACGTGCCTTTAGCACGCATGCGAATCCTAGCGTCCGCCCTCGCCTGTACGATCCTGCTCGGTCCGCTCGGCGGTTGCCAGAGCATGATGTATCGCGCGCTCGAAACCGTCGGCATCGAAAAGCGCGACCTTCTCGCCCGGCGCGTCTCGCAAGCAAGAGACTCGCAAGCCGAAGCGAAGGAACAGTTCGCATCGGCGCTCGATCAGTTTCGCGCGCTGGTGAATGTCGAGGGCGGAGACCTCGAGCGCATCTACGACCGGCTCAACGGCGAATACGAGGATGCGCAAAGCCGCGCCAAGGAAGTCAGCGATCGGATTGCTGCCGTGGAGACCGTGGCGGGCGATTTGTTTGCCGAGTGGGAGGACGAGCTCGACCGTTATTCCGATCCGAATCTGCGCCGCGACAGCCAACGCCTCTTGAGCGACACGCGAAAGCGTTATTCGACGCTCATCGCTTCGATGAGGCGTGCCGAGCGCTCGATGGCTCCCGTGCTCGAAATGTTCGAGGATCGCGTGCTCGCCTTGAAGCACAACCTCAATGCGCGCGCCATCGGACAGCTCAAAGGCGAACTCAGGCAGATCGAACAAAAGACGTCGACGTTGATGCGCGACATGGAACGCGCGATCTCCGAGGCGGATGCATTCATCGAACGCATCCGCCTCAATTGAGAATCGAGAATTGGGAGTTGACAGTTGACAGCGTGACGCGCGCTCAACTGTCGCCTGTGGCCTCTCGCGTGTCGCCAACCGAGAGGTTCTCCAGCCATGTCCAGACGTCGCGAACCGTCGGAATACGACGCTGTGCAAGCGTCGACGGTGAGTCGCCGACCTTGATCGATATCCCGCCGAGCTCGTTCACGACGGCAAAGCCGTCTTCATCGGTGAGATCGTCGCCGATGAACAACGGCGTGCGTCCGGCAAAGGGCGGCAACTGCATGAATGCAAGAATCGATGTGCCCTTGGTAAATCCGGTCGGACGAATCTCCACGACGCACTTGCCCGACTGCAAGGTAAAGCGCGGACTCAACTGCCGGCAAAGCGCGCGCATCAGCGCGAGCGCATCGCCGGCGAGCTCGGGCGCCCTGCGAAAATGCAATGCGACGCCGTAACCCTTGTCTTCGACGACCACACCCGGATGACGCGCGGCGAACAAGCCCAATTCCTGCCTGACAGGGACGAGCAGTTCAGGAGAAACCTCGGGGAGAACGATCGAGCCGTCGGGATTGCGCCGCTCGCAGCCGTGGACGCCGGCTGCGCACAAAGTGAGCGGCGCAAACAAGCGATCCAAGTCGGCGATCGTGCGCCCGCTCACCAGCGCGATCGCACCTTGCAGGCGCAAGGACGCTTCCGACAAGAGTTTCTTGAGATCCGGCGGCACCCGGACGCTCTCGGGAGTCTCGGCAATTTCGAGCAGCGTACCGTCGACGTCGAGAAACAGCGCCCAGTCACCCGCCGCCCGAGTGGCGGTTACTGATGACATTACGTCCAAACTTACTGCGCTCACCGAAGATGCTCAACCCCAAGTACATTCATTCGCTCTTCAGGTTCGCACGGTCCGTTGCCGACGAGCCGGCCATTGAGAATCGGAATCGCCGAGTTGCAGAAGCCCCGAATGAAGATCGGGACTCGTGACTCGCGCCGCGGGAAGCTCGAAGCGAGCCTCGCATGACGTCAACCCCACGTGAGTGGGGAGTGGCACCGCAAATCATCGTCTGGCGATTGTTGGAGCGCGTTACATCTAAAGCGTTGCATTATCTGTCTACTGTTGTCTTCACAACAGTTGCGCAACGAAACCACCTCCACGCGCCACTCACGAATCACGAATCACGGATCACGAGCACGAACTGCATACAGTGCCATCGAATTTCCTTCGCGAACGCCGCGATTGTTTTTCGCCTCGCGCGTAGTTGTGCTTCGACTATCTGCCGTCCTTAGTACTTTGTACCCTCCCTGCAACGTTGGCGCGCCGCCTTTGGTTGCGCGTCATCACATCACTTGCAGGAGGTTTGCCATGTGCCCACAAGCCACGTTGCGTCGGTGCATCGGAATGATCCTGGCAGCGGGCGGCACGAGCGCAGCGGTCGTTCCAGCAGCGTTCGGCGCCGAAGAGGAACCCATTGCCGAAGTGGTCGTCACGGGCAGCCGCATTAGCTCGCCCAATCTGGAAGCCATTAGCCCGGTTGCCGCTATCTCGTCCGAACAAATCGCCGTGAGCGGCCGAGTGCGTATCGAGGACATCATCAATCAAATGCCGCAGGCGCTCGCAGATCAGGGCGCTTCCGTCGCGAACGGCGCGACAGGGACCGCGACGGTCGATCTGCGCGGCCTCGGCTCGCAGCGGACGCTCGTGCTCGTCAACGGTCGACGCCTCATGCCGGGCGAGCCGGATGGCGACAGCGCCGCCGACCTGAACAACATTCCGCTCGCGCTCGTAAAGCGCGTCGATGTGCTGACAGGCGGCGCCTCGTCCGTCTATGGCGCCGATGCCGTCGCCGGTGTCGTCAATTTCATCATGGATACGGACTTCGAGGGCATTCGCATCGAAGCGAACTACAGCGGCTTCCAGCACGAGAACGACAACCGGCGCATTCAGGACATCGTTCGACAGAGCGGATTCGCACTGCCGGGCGGCGATTTCTCCGGCGGCTACTCCCGAGAGTTCACGTTCGCGCTGGGCATCGGCGGCCCCGACCAGCGCGGACATGCCACGTTCTACGCGACGTACCGCGACATCGACGGCGTCGTACAGGGCGAGATCGACTACAGCGCCTGCACGCTCAACTCTGGCGACGTGTTCACTTGCGGCGGTTCCGGCACGACCGCGCCGGCGCACTTCTTCACCGACGTCGCCACGCCTATCTGCACGTCGCTCAACGGCTGCATCGTCGGTCCGGGCGGCGTACTACGCGAGTACAGCGATGCGACGGATGCCTATAACTTCGGACCGCTGAACCATTATCAGCGTCCCGATGAGCGCTACACCGCGGGCTTGTTCATCGACTACGAAGTAGGTGGCGGTTCCGAAGTCTATGCCGAGCTCATGTACATGAACGACCGCTCCGTCGCGCAAATCGCACCGAGCGGCGCGTTCTTCCAGGCCGTGCAAGTCAATTGCGACAACCCGCTGCTTTCGCCGTCGCAAGTCCAAGAGTTCTGCACCGCTGCAGGCGCAGGACCGACGGACATGGTGACGATCTTCCCGGGACGACGCAACGTCGAGGGCGGCGGACGTCAGGACGATATCGAGCACGATTCGTTCCGTGTCGTTGCAGGGCTTCGCGGCGACATCGGCGACAACTGGAGCTACGACGCCTACTTCCAGCACGGCAGAACTCAGCGCAACAGCACCTTCTTGAACGACTTTTCGATCACGCGCCTTGGG
>DATCLP010000471.1:0-2976 GCA_036563855.1 Steroidobacteraceae bacterium
GTCTCGGGACTGGCCAAACCGAGCGGACGAGCAACGCGGAGCCGGCGTGAGCGCAACCGTAGTCTATATCGGTGCACCTGAGGCGGACGCCGAACGCTTTGCGGCGCTCGCTCGGAAGGATTTTCCGGACGTGGGACTTTACGCGACGAACGACCGTGCGGAGGCGCTCGAGCATCTCGATGAGGCACTTGCCGTGATTGGCCATCACTTTCAGTTCGATGCCGCTCTCATCGAGCGTGCGCCGAAGCTGCGTTGGATTCAATCGTTGACGACGGGTGTCGATGCGATTCTGAGTATTCCGACCTTGCCGCGGAACGTCGTGATCACGAATACGCGCGGCGTGCATGGCCCACAAATGTCCGAGCTCGTATTCCTTTACATGCTCGCATTGCCGCGCGATTTTCCAAGAATGCTGCGTAACCAACGGCAAGGGCGTTGGGAGCGCTGGCCGCAGCCGCTGCTTCGGGACAAGACGGTCGTCATCGTCGGTGTCGGTGCCATCGCCGAATCGCTTGCACCTCGATGCAAGGCGTTCGACATGCGTGTGTTCGGCGTGTCGGGTTCATCGCGCGTCCCGCCTCACTTCGACGCCATATTTCCGCGTGCTCAAATCGTGCAGGCAGCGGCGCTCGCCGACTTTCTGGTGCTCCTCGTTCCGTTGAGCACGGAGACTGAAAACTTGGTCAATCGAGCCGTCATCGAGGCCATGAAGCCTACCGCGTACTTGATCAATGTGGCGCGTGGCGGCGTGCTGGATGAGGCGGCACTGCTCGATGCATTACGCGCTGGTCGGCTCGCGGGTGCGGCGCTCGATGTCTTTCGTCGTACGCCGTTGCCGTCCGACGACCCGCTCTGGCAAGAGCAACGCATCCTGATCACGCCACAGATCGGCGGCATGAGCGACGTATACCTTGAACAAGCCTATCCGTATGTACGCGAGAACCTGCGGCACTTCTTGAGCGGCTGGTTCGATCGTATGGTCAACATCGTGCAGCGCTCATGACGGACACCCAAGTTAGAGCCGTCAATACCGTATCGACTCGGGAGCTGCAACGCCGCTGGAGTGCAGTGCGCGCATGCATGGCCGCTCACGACATCGACGCCCTGGTACTGCAGAACTCGAGCGATTGGGTCGGCGGCTATATCCGCTGGTTCACGAACCAGCCGGCGACGAATGGCTATCCGACGACGCTTGTATTTCCCCGTGAAGGCGGTATGTCGCTGATCGAGCAGGGTCCGTTCGGCGGTGTGCGCATTGCGAGCGAAGCGGAAGTGCGAATGACGGGCGTTGCGCGTCGGCTCACGACGCCAAGCTACCCTTCGATTCATTACACCGGCACTTACGATGCGGATCTCGCGGCCGCGGAGCTGCGCCGACTGGGCGCACGGCGCGTGGCATGCGTGGCGCCGGCGGCGATGTATCACAGCTTCGGTCAGCACCTGCGCAGCACGTTGACTGCGGCCAACGTCGAGATCGTCGATCTCACCGATGAGGTGGATCGCATCAAAGCGATCAAGAGCGACGAGGAGCGCGCTTGCATTCGACAAGTGGCGGCCATGCAGGACGAAATCATGCGGCGCGTGGCGGAGTTCGTGAAGCCAGGGCTGCGCGATTTCGAGATCGCGGCCTACGCGCAGTACGTCGGCCAGCAGCTCGGGAGCGAGCAGGGTATTTTCCTGTGCGCCTCCGCTCCGCAGGGGCAGGCAGCTGTCTTCCTGCCCCGGTTCATGCAGGGTCGAGTGGTACAGCGTGGCGATGTGTATTCCCTGCTCATCGAGAACAACGGGGCAGGCGGTTTCTACACCGAGCTTTCGCGCATCTTCGTGCTGGGTGTACCGTCCCAGGAGCTGCTGGACGTTCACGCTCAGGTCATCGAGGCGCAACGCGTTGCCCTCTCGCTCCTGAAACCAGGCGTCCCGTGCGCCGAGATCTACGCGCGGCACAACGAGTACCTGCAGCAGCAAGGGCTTCCGGTGGAACTGCGCCTCTCCATGCACGGCATGGGCTATGACATGGTGGAGCGGCCGTTGATACGGTGTGACGAGCCGATGGATCTCGCTGTCAACATGGCGATCGTATGTCATCCGGGGGTGATGAGCGAACGCATGTTCGTGCACAACACCGACATGTACCTGATAGAAGCACACGGCGCGTCGCAGTGCCTGCATGCGACGCCCAAACAGATCATCCGAATCGATTGTTAGCAGGCGGCGGGGTCGTCGATACTTTTCTTAACCGTGCGAATTTTCGAAGGAACGGGAAGGTACGGCAGTCCTCGCATCACGCGGGCGCTGCGCGATAAGGTCGAGCGCTGTCGCGAGAACCAAGTGATGCGTGAGCACGCCATCGTCTGCTCGATGAGTTGCGAGGGCGCTTGCTGAGACAATGCTTGCGTCGAGTGTGGCACAACCATCTGACGCCACCCCGTTCGGCGAATACCCGAGACGCTGACGTCTATCATCCAGGACTTGGTTGCGCAGCAGCGTTGCGCGCGGCTGACATCATGCTGCGTCCGGCGGCCGCGGGCGGTTGACTGGACGCAGCCACCGAACATTCGGTCTGGCAGGAAGTTGCCGTCCGTACATGCGACTTCTCCGAACGCTTAGCCGCCATTAGCCTCCTCTGAACAACCAGCACTTCGGGGGGAGCAATGAAGCGAGTGAAGAGTTCGAACGTCTTGTCCGCGGCTGTCATTGCAAGTCTCGCCGGCATGGCGCAGGCACAGGAGTCGACGACATTTCTCGAAGAGATCGTCGTGACGGCGCAGAAGCGGGTCGAGAAGCTCCAGGACGTGCCGATTGCGGTCACCGTCGTCGATGAGGCCCAGCTCAACAACCAGAACGTCTACTCCATCGAGGACTTGGCGCGGACATCGCCTTCGTTGGAAATGATCCAGGCCTTCGGTGGTCCGGGCGGCGGCGGTCAGATTCGCGGCATCGGCACGCAGTCGTTCACGCGCACCGCAGAAGGCGCCG
>DATCLP010000472.1:0-7364 GCA_036563855.1 Steroidobacteraceae bacterium
GCCTACGGGCTTGCTGGATTGCGCGTGGGCTACGCGCTGTCGCATCCGGAAGTGGCCGATCTCCTGAATCGTGTGCGGCAGGCCTTCAACGTCAACTCGATCGCACTAGCAGCTGCATGCGCGGCGCTCGAGGATCGCGAGCACCTCGAATATTCGGTCGCGACGAATCGGGAAGGCATGAAACAGGTCGCAGAGGGACTCGATCGCCTCGGGATCAAGCGCATTCCTTCGCGCGGCAATTTCATCCTGATCGATTGCGAACGACCTGCGGCGGGTGTCTACGAAGCCATGCTGAAGCAAGGCGTGATCGTTCGGCCCGTTGCGAACTATCGACTGCCGAATCACCTGCGTCTGACGATCGGAACGCGGGAGCAAAATCAGCGTATGCTCGCGGCCCTCGAAAAAGCTTTGGCGATTTGACACCTGCATGTCCGATTACGTCGTACAGCCGAGTCGCGCGGTGGGCGGATCGATCCGCGTTCCCGGCGACAAGTCCATTTCGCATCGCGCGCTGATGCTGGGCGGCATCGCTGAAGGCATCACGGAAGTGCGCGGTTTCCTCGAAAGCCAAGATTGTCTTGCGACGATGCAGGCGATGCGTTCGCTCGGCGTGAAGATCGAGCAGGGCGGAACGCACGAAGTGCGCGTTCACGGCGTCGGTCTGCGCGGATTGCGAGCTGCCGGTCATCCGCTCGACATGGGGAACTCAGGCACCGCGATGCGGCTGATGACGGGTTTGCTCTGCGGACAGCCCTTCGAGAGCGAGCTGATCGGCGATGCGTCGTTGATGAAGCGGCCCATGGAGCGCGTTGCCGCGCCGCTGCGCTTGATGGGTGCGAAGATCGAAACATCGTCGGGGAAACCGCCGGTGCGTATTGCGTCGTGCGAGGGGTTGCAGGCGATTCGGTACGAGCTCCCGGTGGCGAGCGCGCAAGTGAAATCCGCCGTGCTGCTCGCGGGCTTGTACGCAAAGGGCACGACCGAAGTCATCGAGCCGGCAATCACCCGAGATCACACCGAGCGCATGCTCATCGGCTTCGGCTGCGCCGTCGATTCTGCGCAGGGCCACATCAAGCTCGATCAGCCTGTGCGCCTGGAGGCGTGCTCGCTCGACGTCCCCGGCGATTTTTCGTCAGCTGCGTTTTTCATGGTCGCAGGATTGATCAGCCAGAGCGGCGGACTCACGGTGAAAGGCGTCGGCATCAATCCCACGAGGACCGGACTGCTCGACATTCTCGCGCTCATGGGCGCGGACTTGCGGCTGGTGAACCATCGATCGGCCGGGGCCGAGCCGGTCGCTGACATCGAAATCGCACCTGCGCAGCTCAAGGGCATCGAAGTGCCGCCGCACCTCGTTCCGCTGGCGATCGACGAGTTCCCGGTCTTGTTCATCGCTGCAGCGTGCGCCGAGGGGGTCACGGTCGTGACCGGCGCCGAAGAGCTGCGGGTCAAGGAAAGCGACCGGATCGCCGTCATGGCGGAAGGACTGACGGCTATGGGCGTGCGCTGCGAAGTGCTGCCCGATGGGATGCGGATCTACGGCCGCGGTTCGCCGACGGTCTTCAGCGGCGGCGAGATCGACAGCAAAGGCGACCACCGCATCGCGATGTCGTTTGCAGTCGCCAGCCTACGCGCGGCGGCACCGATCCGTATTCGCGATGTCGCTAATGTGGCGACGTCGTTCCCGGATTTCGTCAGTACGGCGAATGCCGCGGGGCTGCAGGTGAGCGAACGGGCCTGATGATCTCGCCGGACGTCCCGATCATCACCATCGACGGGCCGAGCGGCTCGGGCAAGGGCACGATTGCCCGACGTGTCGCCGAACGGCTCGGCTGGCATTTGCTCGACAGCGGCGCCTTGTACCGGCTGGTGGCCTACGCAGGTCAGCAAAAGGGCCTCGACTTCCAGGATGAAGCCGGCTTCGCAGCGGTGGCTCGCAATTTGGACGTCCGGTTCGGCACCGATCCCCAGGGTCACGAGCAGATCTGGCTGGAAGGCAAGGAAGTCAGTGGGGAGATACGCACGGAGCGTGCGGGCGAGGGCGCCTCGCGTGTGGCGGCCATGCCGGCCGTCCGGGAGGCCCTCGTCGACCGCCAGCACGCGTTTGCGCGTCCCCCAGGTCTGGTGGCGGATGGCCGGGATATGGGGACGGTGATCTTCCCCTCTGCGGGGCTCAAGATCTTCCTGACGGCCAGCGCCGAGGAGCGGGCGCGCAGGCGATATAAGCAGTTGAAAGACAAGGGCCTGAGTGCTAACCTCGCCGCCCTTTCGCAGGAGATCGCCGAGCGCGATCGGCGCGATGCAAATCGACCGATTGCCCCGCTCAAGCCGGCCGACGACGCGATCATCGTGGATTCCACCTCGATGACGATCGATGCCGTTGTCGCGCGGGTGCTCGAGTTGGCGGCCGCTAAGTTTCCCGCGAAGTTGAATTGACGGATTAAGGTGCCTCGCGAGGCGGCGGGGCCGCTTCTGGCTTGAGACCTTCGATTCCAGATCGAAGCATGCGCGTCGATCGATCTGACCCAAGGCCCCGCGCCCCAAGCCCCGAGCCCTTTTTGTTTTTGTGTTTGGTTTCGATAGGTGCCGCGCTGGAGCGCGCGGTTTGATTCAACAACCCCTCGCAGTCAGGAACGACCGCAAGGATTACGGGCGATGAGCCCTGGACGTACTCATGACCGAAAGTTTTGCGCAACTGTTGGAAGAAAGTCTCGCCTCTCAGCAGATCAAGCCTGGAGCGATCTTGAACGGGCGGGTCGTCGAAGTCGGAGAGGACTTCGTCATCGTTAATGCAGGCCTCAAGAGCGAGGCCGTGATTCCCGTCGAACAATTCAAGAACGATCGTGGCGAAATCGAAGTGAACGTCGGCGATGAGGTCGAGGTGGCCCTCGACAGCGTCGAAGACGGTACGGGCGAGACCAGACTGTCGCGCGAGAAGGCCAAGCGCGCGCGCACCTGGGCGCGGCTCGAAGCGGCCTATCAGAACGGAGAGATCGTCAAGGGCGTCATCAACGGTCGCGTCAAGGGCGGCTTCACCGTCGAGATCGATTTCGTCCGCGCGTTCTTGCCCGGTTCGCTCGTCGACGTGCGCCCCGTGCGCGATCCGTCGTATCTCGAAGGCAAGGTCCTGGAATTCAAAGTCATCAAGCTCGACCAGAAGCGCAACAACGTCGTCGTTTCGCGCCGTGCGGTCGTCGAGCAGGAATACAGCGCCGAGCGTTCGGAGCTGCTCGAGAAGCTGCAAGAAGGCGCCGTCGTGCGCGGCACGGTCAAGAACCTCACCGACTACGGTGCGTTCGTCGACCTGGGCGGCATCGATGGTCTCCTGCACATCACGGACATGGCCTGGAAGCGTGTCAAGCACCCGTCCGAAGTCGTCAATGTCGGCGACGAGATCGACGTTCGCATCCTCAAGTTCGACCGCGAGCGGCAGCGCGTCAGCCTCGGCATCAAGCAGCTTGGCAACGATCCGTGGCAGAACATCGCCCGCCGCTATCCGACCGGCACGCGCCTGTTCGGTAAGGTCACGAACATCGCCGACTACGGCTGCTTCGTCGAGATCGAAGAGGGCGTGGAAGGTTTGGTTCACGTGTCCGAGATGGATTGGACGAACAAGAACGTCAATCCGTCGAAGGTCGTCCACATCGGCCAGGAAGTCGAAGTCATGGTGCTCGACATCGACGAAGAGCGCCGCCGCATTTCGCTCGGCATCAAGCAGTGCCAGCCGAATCCGTGGAAAGAATTCGCGGACAACTACAACCGCGGCGACCGCGTGAGCGGCCAGATCAAGTCGATCACCGATTTCGGCATCTTCATCGGCTTGCCGGGCGGCATCGACGGATTGGTGCACCTATCCGATATTTCCTGGGCCGTCCCGGGCGAAGAAGCGGTGCGCAATTACCAGAAGGGTCAGCAGATCGAAGCGATGGTGCTGTCGATCGATCCGGAGCGCGAGCGCATCTCGCTCGGTATCAAGCAGCTCGCGAAGGATCCGTTCTCGACCTGGATCGCCGAGCATCCGAAGAACTCGATCGTCAAGGGTATCGTCCGCGAAGTGGATGCCAAGGGCGCCATCATCGACCTGGGCGGCGGTGTCGAAGGCCACTTGCGTGCGTCCGAGCTCTCTCGCGATCGCGTCGAGGATGCGCGTACGGTGCTCAAAGTGGGCGACGAAATCGAGGCGAAGTTCACGAACGTCGATCGCAAGAGCCGTACGATTGCTTTGTCGGTGAAAGCGAAAGAGATCCACGAGGAAGCCGAAGCTGTGCAAGGCTATCGTGCAGGCGAGACTTCGACCGGCACGAGCCTCGGCGATCTGCTCAAGGAGCACATCGGAGGCCAGGATTCCTAACGGAATCGGGATATAGGCGGTAGGCTGTAGGCTGTAGCAAGACAAGGTGCAGGCCTTCTTGTTTTCTGGCCGCAGCCTACGGTCTACAGCCTCACAATAACAACGGGCCCGCGCATGACCAAATCGGAACTCATCGAGCTCATTGCAGCGAAACAGAAGCACCTGCCCGCCAAAGACGTCGAATTGGCAGTGAAGCAGATTCTGGAAATCATGAGCGATGCGCTTGCGCAGGGTAATCGCATCGAGATTCGCGGCTTCGGCAGCTTCTCGCTGCATTTCCGCCCGCCGCGGCAGGGACGCAATCCGAAAACGGGCGAGACCGTCGCGCTGTCCGGCAAGTACGTTCCGCACTTCAAGCCCGGTAAGGACTTGCGCGAGCGCGTCAACCAGGGCGCCGGATTGCCGATCAGGGATTGATCGCGCCGACAGCGGGTAGCGGCCGGTTCGTTCCCATGTCCCGCTTTCTGATCATTACCGTCGTCGTTCTCGTCGGCCTCTTGGCGCTCTTCCTGAGCGCGATGAATTCTTCTCAGGTCGAGATCGAGCTTGCCTTCGCACGTTTGAGAAGTCCTTTGGGAGTGGCGCTCATCGTGGCGTTCACGCTCGGATTGCTCGGCGGTCTCTTCTGGCAAGCGAAATGGATCGCCCAGCTTCTCAACGAACGAGGAAGACTGCGTCGAGCGCTGCGCCTGGCGGAATCGAAGGCGCGGCGGGAGAGCGAGGCGGCATAGAAGAGGCAACAGGCCACAGGCTACAGGTCACAGCAAGCGCACGCGATGCGTGCACGGCTTGGGGCGTGGGGCCGGAAAGGCTACGGCTGACACGTTACCGGCGACAGCAAGAAAGCGCACACGCGCGCTACCTTCAGCCTTCAGCCTTCAGTCTTCGCGGGTACGGATGCGAGGGGATGTGAGAAAGGTTCTCGTCAGTGCGTTCTCTGCGTTTGCAGTGCTCTGCCTGACCGGATGAGTGGCGACATTCTCGGCTGTCGTTCGAAACGAGTCGGATAGCGTGCTGACGGCGATCAGTCTCAAGGATGCTGCATACAAGGAAGTGATCGAGCCCCGCAGATCCACGCGCATCAAGTGGAATCATTGGTGCCAGGCGTTCATCATCGAAGGACGTCTCCGGTATTTCGATACATACAAGTACGTTCCCGAGGCGGAGATGTTCAGCATCGGTCCGAATACGAAGCTGCGCATTCTTGTACTAGGACTCGAAGCTGTATGACGACGGCGGCCGCGAGGGGCGGACGCTCATCCCGGAGGTCGAGTACTGCGAATGAAAATGCAAAGGCGCCGACTTTCTGGGCAAATTGCCCAATTAATCGCGCACCGCTGAGGGACCCGCAGCGTCAATCTGTGCTACGCCTGCACGAGCAGGCGCGAATTAGAAATCCAGTTCAATTGCTAAGGAGTGGCGTCATGAAGAATTCGGTGTTCACAGCTTCGCCCGCGTTGCGTCGTTCGGTTCAGGCACTCATTGCCGCCTGTCTGCCGTTGACGGCGATCGCAGGTCCGGTCGACATCAACACTGCCGATGCGAAGACGATCGCCAAGGAGCTGGAAGGAATCGGCTTGAGTCGCGCACAGGCGATCGTCGAGTATCGGGAGAAGCACGGCGCCTTCAAGAGCATCGACGATCTCAAGAAAGTGAAGGGCGTCGGCGCGAAGACGCTCGAGCAGAATCGCGCGAACATCCGCTTCGACGGTGCCGAAACAAAGAAGTCCCGTTGAGCGTTTGCTGACGCAGCACGGCCCATCGAACCGCCAAGCGGCTCGGCCGCAGAGGCGGATCAAAGGTGACGCTCGTCTTAAGACGGGCGTCATCCTTTTTCGTAGGCTCGATCGGCTATCATGTCCGGCAAACGAAGAGCGGAGATCGTCTGCGTGAGTCAACAGAAGCAGATTCGAACGGCAGTGTTTCCAGTCGCCGGCCGAGGCACGCGATTTCTGCCTGCGACGAAGGCCAGCCCGAAGGAAATGCTGCCGATCGTCGACAAGCCTTTGATCCAATATGCGGCCGAGGAGGCGCTTCAAGCCGGTGCACGCAAGCTCGTATTCATTACGGGCAGCTCGAAACGGGCGATCGAGGATCACTTCGACAGAGACAGCGAGCTCGAGGAGGCCCTCGAGGCGCAGGGCAAGGAAGACTTGCTCAGGACCCTACGCGAGATCGTGCCGAGCTGGGCGAGCTGCATTTACATCCGCCAGCCGTCCCCGCTCGGTTTGGGTCACGCGGTGCTTTGCGCGCGTCCGGTCGTCGGCAATGAGCCGTTCTTCGTGCATCTGGCAGACGACCTGATCGATGCGCCGACCGCGTGTTTGCGGCAAATGGCCGAGGTTTATGCCGAACGCGGCGGGAGCGTGCTGGGCGTGGAAACCGTGCCTCGTTCAGAAACCGACAAATACGGCATCGTCGCAACCGAAGAACGCGAGGGGCGCGTGAGCCGCGTCAAACAAATCGTGGAAAAGCCGCGGCCGCAGAATGCGCCGTCAACGTTGGCTGTCGTAGGGCGTTACTTGTTGTCGCCGACCGTGTTCGACAAGCTCGAGCACACGGGCCGGGGCGCAGGCGGCGAAATACAATTGACGGACGCGATTGCGGATCTGCTGGCAGACGAGCCGGTCTATGCCTACGAGTTCGAAGGCAGGCGCTACGACTGCGGCAGCAAGCTCGGATATCTGCAGGCGACCGTCGAATACGGATTGAAGCACGAGCAGCTTGGCCCGAAGTTCGGCGAATATCTCACCGATCTCGTCAGCAAGCTCAACGCGAAATAGGCCGTCCGAGCGCGTTCATCCTTTCGAGTCGACGCGGTCGCTTCGCGAACCGATCGCGCATCCGCAATGCGCCCGTCGCGCGCAGCTCAAGCGATCGCTCTGCGAAGCCGAAGCCCAGCCAGCGCAACGAGCAAGATCAGTCCCCAGCCGAACGATCCACCGCCGCCGCCGCCAGAGATCGGCACCGGTGCAGGTATGGGCACTGGATCCGGAGACGGCGACTGCGAGAC
>DATCLP010000473.1:0-4957 GCA_036563855.1 Steroidobacteraceae bacterium
ACGATCACGTCACCGACGACGAGCTGCGGCGAATTGAATCCGATGGCGCGTCGATCTTCTTCTCGGCGGATCAGGTGGGCGTGCAAATCGACGCGGCCTTCTTTGCCGAACGAGCGAATAGGCTGTCCGTCCTGCGCGTTCAGCGCGATCAGCTCGCCGATTCCCGTTGCGATGAAGATGCGCCGTTCCTTGCGGCCGTCGACGCGCCCTTCCCAATACGACACGCCGCGATGCTGCCAGCCGGAGTTCGCCGGTCGTCGCCCGCTTTCATAGGCTTTGGGATCGAACGTCCAAAGGGTCTTTCCGGTCCCGGCGTCGATCGCGGCGACCAAATTGAGGCTCGTGCTCGTGTAGAGCACACCATCGATCATGATCGGTGTCGCTTTGAAGGAGCCGGGCCGCTCCTTCGTTACCGTACCGACGAGCGCGTTGTCCGGACTTTCCCAGGTCCATACGGCCTGCAGCGACGCAACGTTTCTTGCGTTGATCCGCGTCAGCGGCGAGTACTTCGTCGCGCCGATCGTGCCGGCGTAGTACGGCCAGTTGCCGCGGTCGGTATCGGCCAGCGCTGCGCCCACCGCGAAAGTCGCCAAGACGGCAGCGCTCAACGTGTGCTTGAAGCTCATTGCAAACTCGTTCGTGTTTGGCTCCGCGAGCTATTCTTCAGGCGGCAGCATTTCCGCGATGGCGCTTCTCAGTTCCTCGTCGGTGCAATCGATGCACGTGCCCATCGGCGGCATCGCGTTCAAGCCTCGCTTTACGTTTTGCAGCATCGCATCCGCGCCTGCGCTCATGCGTTCACGCCATTCGCTCGGCTCGTTCGCAATGGGGGCGCCTTGCCAACCGCCGCTGTGGCACACGGCGCAGAAATCGCGGTAAATGTCCGCACCCTGCCGGGGCGGTTTTTCCGGGCGCTCGGCGGCCGCGAGCGCTGCGGCAAGAAGACCGACCAATGTGCAAGTCACGAGCAATCGAGTCGACATCGCTCATCGCAGATCGGGGAGACCTGCGGCATTGTGCAGCAATGCCCGGGCGGACGCGTTGAAGAATCGCAAGGCTCGGCTTCGCCGGTGGGGGAGGGCGAGACCTGCTCTACCTCGGTCGGCCGGGTTAGGGGTAGGGATAGGCAGTTCCTGGAACGGAGATCAGGAAATCCGTCGGAAGGTCGCCGCCCGCCTGCGCCTCCGCGCGAGCGCGTTGCTGACGCAGGGCGAGTTCCTGAGCTTTGATCTGCTGTTCTTGCTGGCGTCGAAGCTGCTCGAGTTGGGCGGGACTCAACAGACCGGCGGCGGCATCGAGAATGCGTTGATGGGCTTGCGCCGTGCGCTCGAGCATCTCTTCCGCCATCCGCACGCGCTCTTGCGGATCCCGCATGGACCTTGGCGATGACATTCTCCGCGAAGAGGCAGTTTGCAGCTCGCGCGTCATGATCTCGGTCAGCGGCTTGATCTGATCCTGACGGAGCGGTTCATTCGTCAGCGACAGTGTCTGACGCAGCTGTGCGATTTGCGAGCGGGACTGGCCGCTTCGTTGATACTCCTGCCAGTCGCGATACTTGTCGCCGAGCACCGCTGCGATCTCCGCCTCATTCTGCCGCTGGCGTTCTTGGACCATTCGGCGCCGCTCGCGCATCTCGGCTTCAGACGGCTGAGTGCCGTCCAGGCTCACCATCATCGGCGGCTCCTCCATGTTGCGTAGGGCCTGCTCGGCGAGCACGTCCATGAGACGATCGATCTCTTCGGGCGTCAGGTCGAGGAACAAATTGATGTCCCCGTACATCCGCTGCATCGCAAGTTTCTGTTGATCGCGCATCAAGGCGCGATACTCCGGATCCTTCAACAGGCGCTGTTGCCGCTCCCGAGCTTCTTCCACGAAGCGTCGTCGCGTATCGGCGTCCATCTGTGCGGGTCTCGCGTCGACACGCTCCACGAAAGCGGCCACCGTTTGACGCTGCTCAGGGGGCAGCTCGGCAGCTTCGGAGCTCTCGGTTGGAGCAGGAGGCTGCTCGCTCGCAGCGGGCGGTTGAGGTTTCGCTGCGGCGGCAATCAGTCGTTCTTCGAGCTCGGCAATTCGCGTTTGCAGCGCGACGGATTGCGACCGCTCTTGTCGCAACGCTTGCCAGAAGTAAGCAGAGGCAATCGTCGATGCCAACGTCGCGACACCCAATACGAGCACTGACGTTTTCATGGAAGATTCCCCATTGAACGACGGATACGAGCCTCGTGACGCGGTTGTCTTTCGTGCGTCGCACCTCTTCCTAGTCGCGCTGCGCGATCTCCCGTCGAATCTCGCGCAACTTCAGCTTGATGGCGGCGGCGTTTTCGTTACCCATGCGCAGCAGTAGCTTCTGACCCGAGGAACGCGATTCGAGACTCGGATCTGCGAATTCGTAGAACACGCCCGGCTGTACGAGCTTGATCGGACCTTCGACCTCGGGCGTTTCGAGAAGGTGATCGATGACTTCGATCAGTCGGTTGTTGAAATAGCCTTCCGGATAGCCGAGATCGACATAGGCCTGCTGCAACAACGGATAGAAGCGTTTGTACATCGCGACGATGCCGCTCGTATCGGCGCTCGTTACGAGATCTACGAGCGGTTTGTAGCGCTCCGCGTTCGCAGGGCTCAACACGATCACGTCCGTTCCGCTCGTCCGAAACTCGCCGCCCAAAGGTTTGACGGGCCAGCGATCGACTGCCGTCTTCTTTCTCGGCAAATTGTCGACCGTGACGACGAAGCGGCGAATGAGCTCCTTCGGGACTAGATACTTGTCCACTGCGGCACCGAAAATTTCCCGCAACGATTGCTGCAGCGGCGCATCGCTTTCTTCCAGTGTGGGGAGCGGTTCGTCAGAAGGCGGTGTCTCGATCGGATGATGAACGGGCTCCTCGGCGGGAGCGACCGGCGCTTCCGCCACCGCCGGAGCGGTCTCCTGTTCCTTGTAGCGCTTGCCGTAATACAGCGCGCCCGCCAGCGCGACTGCGACCGCAATCGGGATCGCGTAGTAGATCCACTTTTTTTGGTCGTCGTTCATCGCATCTGCTCCAAGGCTGTGGGCTGTAGACTGTAGGCTATAGGTAAGAGCCGCTTCGCGAACCCCGCATCTGCGCGCAATGCGCGCTTCCTACAGCCTCCAGCCTAGAGCCTACAGCCTACAGAAGCCGCTCACTGCGGCTTCTGGAACTTCAACACAAAGTTGTCCGCCTCGCCGATCGCAAGATACTTCTCGCGATCCTGATCGCCGAGCGCCAACGTCGGCGGCAGCGTCCAGACGCCTCGCGGCCAATCTTTCGTGTCCTTCGGGTTGTTGAGGATGTCCGAGCTACCGATGAACTTGAAACCGGCCTTCTCGGCCAGCTGGATCGTGTAGTCCTCGCGCACGTAGCCGTTCGCTGCCTTGGGATCCTGCGGCACCTTGTCGCTCGCCCTGTGCTCTTCGACGCCGAGGATTCCGCCTGGCTTCAGCGCCTTGTAGAACGCCTTGAACATTTCGTCGACCGTACCGGCGGCCATCCAGTTGTGAACGTTACGGAACGTCAGAACCATGTCGGCCGATCCTTCCGGCGCGATTTCTGAAAACTCGGTGACCTTGACGTTGCCGTAAATTTCCGGATTCGCGCCGAGCTTTTGCTTCCACGACTCGACCTGCCGCGCGGATACCGCCGTGTAGTACGTGCCCTTCTCTTTTAGATACGGGGCGAGAATCTCGGTCCAATAGCCGCCGCCCGGTGAGATCTCAACGACTGTCATGTCCGGTTTGATCCCGAAAAACTCGAGCTCTTCCTGCGGCTTGCGATACTTGTCGCGCGCGACGAACTGAGGCGAACGGTGCGGTGCGGCGATTGCCTTGGCGAGCGCTTCGTCTCTTGCTTCGGCGGTTTCGGCGCTGAGCAGCGGGGCTAGCAGCACGGCACCGGCCAGTACGAACGTGGTCAATCGCATGTCGATCCCCCTTCGGCGTGATTGGATCTTGGACTGTAGCAGAGGCCTGGCTCGGTTCAGCACGAGCGCCTAGCCTTACGGACCGCAGAGCGCTCGATGGGTTCCACGGCGGGTGCGGCAGGTTTAGCGGGTTCGGCGCTTCAGCCAATCGAGCATCGTTTCGGTGACCAGTTGCGCCGCATCCTGCTGGACGAAGTGGCCCGCACCGGGAATCGTCATGATAGTCAGGTCCTTTTCGACCCACTCCCAAGTATTGTTGAGCGCGCCCGGCAGCAGCGCTTGATCCTCGAGCCCGTGAATGATGAGCACCGGCGCCTTCACTTTCGGAAACGTCGGCGGTCCCGACGGGGCCGGGGCGTCGGGCCGCGGGTAATTCGCTTTGTAATAGTTGAGCATCGCCTCGAAATCGGAGCGCTCGAACGCCTCGATGTAGCGGGCGCGCGCACTCTGATCCGTCACCCATTGCGCGAGCCGCTCGGCCGAGAGCGCCTTGTGCGCATCGGGCTTCTGAAAATTGAAGGCGTATTCGCTGTTCTTTTTCTGTTGCGGGTTGGTCGCGATCTCGCGCGCGATGCCCGCCGGGTGCGGCAGGTTGCAAATGATCAACAACTCGACGATCTCGGGTCGGCGCATTGCCACATTCCAGGCAACGGAGCCGCCCCAGTCGTGGCCGACGACGATTGCGCGTTCGGCCTTCTCGGCTGCAATGACGGCTGCAATGTCGTTCACGAGCAGCCGCATCGAATAGTTCTCGACGCCGGCGGGCTTGTCCGAGAGGTTGTAACCTCGTTGATCGACTGCGGCGACACGGTAGCCAGCCTCGCCGAGCGCTTGCATCTGATGCCGCCACGAGTACCAGAAATCGGGAAAGCCGTGGATCATGACGACGAGCGGACCCTGCCCGAACACGGCGTAATGGATCTTCACGCCTCCGGAATCTGCGTAACGGTGTTCGACTCGATCCCAAAGATCTTGAGACGTTGAATCCCCAGACATGGCGACTCCTGAGACGAGTGTG
>DATCLP010000474.1:0-3479 GCA_036563855.1 Steroidobacteraceae bacterium
GTTACGACACGGTCGAGTGGGCGGCGAAGCGGCCTTGGAGCAACGGGAAAGTCGGCATGACCGGCGCCTCTGCGCTCGGCATCACTGCAAACCTCGCCGCGTCAGCCGCACCGCCTTCGCTCGTCGCTGCGTATGTCGTCGTCGCGCCGCACAGCCGCTTCGAAGAAGTCACGTTCATGGGCGGCGTCGTGAAACAAGCCGACACGGTCGGTTGGATGGAGCGCCAGGGTGCGGGCGATCAGGTGCCGGCGCTGCTCAAGCGCGTGATCTGGGACGAGCGTTGGCATGAAGTCGAGTTCCACACCCATCTCGATCGAGTGAAGATTCCGATGTACAACGTCGGCGGCTGGTACGACATCTTCAACATCGGCAATCTCAAGAACTTCGCATACCTTCAGAACAAAGGCGCGCCAGGTGCGCGCGGCAATCAGAAATTGCTGATGGGTCCGTTCGGGCACGGCGACCTGAGCGGCGACCTCGCGTATCCGAACGGCGGGAATCTTCGCGATCCGAACGGTCAAGGCGAGGACCAGGAAATCCGCTGGTTCAATTATTGGCTGAAAGGCATCGACAACGGCATCATGCGCGAGCCGCCGGTGAGCTACTACCGAATGGCAGCTGCACGCAAAGGCGCTTTCAGCCCGAAGAACGTCTATAAGACCGCGGACAACTGGCCGCCGAAATACCGCGAGACGCGCTACTACTTGCAACCGAGCTTCGGGCTAGCGACGACGCCACCCACGGCGAAGGAAGCCAAGCATACGTATCGGTTCGATCCGAAGAACCCGGTGAAAACCGTGGGCGGCGCGAATCTCACGTTCGAACGCGGGCCGATGGATCAGCGCGCGATCGGCGAGCGCGAAGATTACCTGCGCTTCATGACGCCTCCGCTCGAAGAGGACGTGGAAATTACGGGCCCCGTTTTCGCGGAGCTGTACGTTGCGACCGATGGCCCGGATACGGACTTCATCGCGAAGCTCGTCGACGTTTATCCCGACGGCTATGAGGCGCTCGTGCTCGATGCACCTATCCGCCTGCGCTATCGAAACGGGCGAATGAAGGCGAGCGATGTGAAAATGATGACGCCGGGCAAACCCGAAAAGGTCGCGATCGACTTATGGGCGACTTCGCTCTTATTCGAAAAAGGCCACCGCATCGCGCTGCACATCACTTCGAGCAATAGCCCGCGCTTCGAAGTGAACGACAACAGCGGCACTCCGCCCGGAGAGCCCGCAAAGCCGCGCGTTGCTCAAAACACCGTGTACTTCGATCGCGACCATCCATCCGCTCTGGTGTTGCCCGTCATTCCTTAGAAAAGGCTCTGGGCGCTGGGCTCTGGCTTGGAATAAGCGCGCGAACGCGCGCCCACCTGCAGCCTTCAGCCTGAGGCCAATGCGATCTTCTTGCCGCTCTCGAGCGTTAGGAAACCATTCGAGGTCCTGACGCGGAGCGGTAATGTTTTCAAAATGGCGATCGGCGGTCGTGCTCGCGATTTGTGCATGGCTCGCTGCATGCGGCGGCAGCGGCGACGACAATGACACTCCGCCTGCCGGCGACGCGAACCCCTCACCGCCGCCAACGACGCGCGGCTCGTTGATCGAATCTCCGCCGCCGCGCTTGTTATCGATCAGCGTCGATCAACTCGTTGTGCTCGTCACATCGCAGACCGGCGGATCGGATCTCTTGGATCTCATCGCATCGCCCCGCTGCGGGATCGATGTGCATCAGCTGACCTACAACACCGTCGATCCGCAGGAGCAACCGACGACGGCGTCCGGCGCGTTGTTCATCCCGACGGGCAGCGATGCAGCGTGCCAAGGTGCACGTCCAATTCTCGCCTATGCACACGGCACTCAGGTCGAGAAGGCGTTCAACATTGCCGACCTCAGCGACTCCGACAACGCGGAAGGTTTGTTGATGGCGGTTGCGCTCGCCGCACAGGGCTACATCGTCGTTGCTCCGAACTACGCAGGTTTTCACACCTCGACACAGCCGTATCACGCATATCTCAATGCCGATCAGTCGGCGAAGGACACGGCCGATGCGATCGCCGCCGCGCGAAGCGCTTTGCCGACGAGCTTCGCGCCGACAGTCACCGACAACGGTCAGCTTTTCCTCACGGGTTATTCGCAAGGCGGCCACGTCGCAATGGCGACGCAACGCCTCCTGCAACAAACCGGAGCCGCAGTGACGGCGTCGGCACCGATGTCTGGACCTTATGCACTGTCTGCTTTCGCTGATGCCGTGTTCCAGGGGCGCGTCGTCGGTAGCGCGCCGCTGTTTCTCGCGTACTTGATTCCGGGTTATCAGCGGGCGTACGGCAATATCTATTCGACGCCGACGGAAGTATTCGATGCGCGCTATGCGAGTGGCATCGAATCGCTTCTTCCGACGACCGGCCTGCGCTCGGAGTTGTTCTCCCAAGGACTCCTGCCGCGCGATCAAGTGTTCGACAGCACGCCGCCCGATCCTGCTTACGCGCAGTACACGCCGGCAACGACGCCCGCGGAGCTTGCCTTCGTGTTTGCACGCGGTTTCGGACCCGATGCGCTCATCATCAACGACTATCGTTTGAGCTACTTGCAGGATGCGGATGCCAACCCCGACGGCGGATTCCCCGTTAGGACCGATCTAGGTCCTCCCGCGGCTCCGGCGCATCCGCTGCGGCAAGCGTTCAAACGTAACGATCTGCGCGATTGGCTGCCGACTTCGCGCACTTTGCTGTGCGCAGGACACGACGATCCGACCGTGCTGTATCTCAACACCGAGCTGATCGCAGCTTATTGGTCGGCGAACGGCGCGACGGCGGAAATCAAGGTGCTCGATGTCGACGGCGAAGCATCGCTCGACGAAGAGTACGCAGGAATCAAGCTCGCGTTCGATGCTGCGAAGGCCGCAGTCGCCGCTGCTGCAATTGCCGACGGCGCTACCGACAATGGCGCTGCCGCCGTTGCCGACGCTTATCACAGCGGTCTCGTACCACCGTTTTGCTTGGCGGCGGTAGCGGAGTTCTTTTCCAATTAGAATCGCGTCAGCGATGCCAACTCCCCCTCTCCCTTGGGGAGAGGGTTAGGGGTGAGGGGATGCGCGACTGCGCCAGCAGACATGTCGCGCTAGCGATACCCCCCAAGCACTTGCTTTCACCCTCCAGTCTTCAGCCTGTTCCCCATCAGGGGCTCGATCAAATCGAGCGGCAGCGGGAACACGATCGTCGAAGAGCGATCGTTTGCGATGTCGGCGAGGGTTTGCAGATAACGCAACTGCATCGCGCGTGGGTCGGCGCCGAGCGATTGCGCTGCTTCGACGAGCATGGCGGCGGCTTGCTTCTCGCCTTCGGCATGGATGACCTTGGCGCGCCGCGTACGTTCTGCTTCCGCCTGTTTCGCCATGGCCCGAATCATCGTCTCGTCCAAGTCGACGTGCTTGATCTCGACGTTGGAGACTTTGATGCCCCAGGCATCGGTGGCTTGATCCAGGAT
>DATCLP010000475.1:0-3292 GCA_036563855.1 Steroidobacteraceae bacterium
GCGCACGCCCGGCGATCCGCGCGGTGCGATCACTGTGCGGCATCTGTTGCACATGACGAGCGGGCTTTACGGCGAAGGCAACGGCAGTCCGCAAGCCGATATCTATGCAGGCGGTGCAACGGTTGCAGGCCGCGCGGTCACGAACATTCTGGATACGCTCCCCGGCACGCGGTTCTTGTACAACCCGCCGGATACGATGCTGCTCTTGCGTGCCATTCGTCAGGCGATCGGCGACGACAAGAAGTTCTGGGCCATGCCGTTCAAAGAGCTGTTCTGGAAGATGGGCATGACGCGCACGACGCCGGCGAGCGATTGGAACGGCGATTTCCTGATGTCCGGGCAAACGTATTCGAGCGCCCGCGACTTTGCACGCTTCGGCTTGCTTTATCTAAACGACGGCGTGTGGAACGGCGAACGCATCCTGCCGGAAGGCTGGGCGAAATACGTTGCGACGCCAGGCCCCGTGCAGCCTTCCGGAAACGGTCCCCGCTACGGCGCGCAGTTCTGGATTCACGGCGGTATCGACGGACTTCCCGAGGACGCCTATACGCCGTCCGGAGGGCAGGGGCAGTACGCGATGATCGTACCGTCGCACAACACCGTGATCGTGCGCCGCGGATTCGACGCACCGGGGGGCGGTTTCAGGATCGCGAAGTTCTCCGCCGACGTGCTCGGTGCGTTGAAGTGACCGGTCGCGCTGCCGTCCGCGATCGAGCGCAGTTCGAACGGCTCGTGTAAACGATGTACCTGGACCGAATCGCAGTCTGACGCACGCACAAAAAAAGAGGTGATCTGAGCGACGAATCGCAACAGATCACCAAAGGGGGGAACTGGTTGTCTATTCGGTGCGCGCTGCCGTCACGCGACATTCGCCTCTGATTCAGGCGCTGAGGTGCGGATCAAGTAATCGAACGCGCTCAAGGCAGCCTTCGAGCCTTCGCCCATTGCGATGACGATCTGTTTGTAAGGCACCGTCGTCGCATCGCCGGCGGCAAACACGCCAGGCAGCGAAGTCTGGCCGCGCGCGTCGATCTCGATCTCGCCGCGCGGCGTCAGTGCGAGCGTGCCTTTCAGCCATTCCGTGTTGGGCAGCAAGCCGATCTGCACGAACACGCCTTCCAAGTCGATGCGGTGCAGCTCGCCCGTGCCGCGATCCTTGTACGTGAGCCCGCTCACCTTGCCGTTCTCGCCGTGCACTTCCGTCGTCTGGGCGGAGACGATGATGCGCACGTTCGGCAAGCTTCGGAGCTTGCGTTGCAGGATCTCGTCGGCACGCAACCGGCTGTCGAACTCGATCAGCGTGACGTGAGCGACGATGCCCGCCAAGTCGATCGCGGCTTCGACACCGGAGTTGCCGCCGCCGATGACGGCGACGCGCTTGCCCTTGAACAGCGGACCGTCGCAATGCGGGCAATAAGCCACGCCGCGCCCGCGATACTCGCGTTCGCCGGGCACGTTCATTTCGCGCCAACGCGCACCCGTCGCGATGATGACCGTACGGCTGCGCAGCGCGGCACCGTTCGCAAGCTTCACCGTATAGAGGCCGTTCTCGTCAGCCGGAACGAGTGCTTCGGCACGCTGCAGGTTCATCACATCGACGTCGTAGCTCTTCACATGCTCTTCGAGAGCTGCCGCGAGTTTCGGACCTTCGGTGTGCTTGACCGAGATGAAGTTCTCGATGCCGAGCGTGTCGAGCACCTGACCGCCGAATCGCTCGGCGACGACGCCCGTGCGAATGCCCTTGCGTGCTGCATAGATCGCAGCCGATGCGCCGGCCGGGCCACCGCCTACGACCAAGACATCGAAGGGTTCCTTCGCATTCAATTGCTCGGCTTGCCGCTGACCGGCGCTGGAATCGAGCTTCGCGAGAATCTCTTCGACCGTCATGCGGCCCTGGCCGAACAACTCGCCGTTCAAGTAGACCGTCGGCACGGCCATGATCTGACGTGCCTCGACTTCTTGCTGGAACAGCGCGCCGTCGATCATCGTGTGACTGACGTTCGGATTCACGACCGCCAACAAGTTGAGTGCCTGAACGACGTCGGGACAGTTCTGGCACGACAGTGAAATAAATGTTTCGAACTTCAGCTTCCCTGGCAGCGTGCGAATCTGTTCGATGACCGCTGGATCGACCTTCGGCGGATAGCCGCCGGCCTGCAGTAACGCCAGCACGAGCGACGTGAACTCGTGGCCGAGCGGAATGCCCGCGAAGCGAATGCCCATGTCCTCGCCCTTACGGGTGATTCGAAACGAGGGCGTGCGCTCCGCCGCATCGGTTTTCTGCTCGAGCGCAATCAGCGGCGAAAGTGCCGCAATTTCTTGCAGCAGCTCGAGCATGTCCCGCGACGCATCGCTTGCGTCCAGGAAAGCCGTGATCTCGACGGGCTGAGTCACACGTTCGAGATAGGTCTGTAGCTGTTGCTTCAAATTGGCGTCGAGCATGTCGTGTCAGTCGTGTTAGTGAGTAGTGAGTCTTGGTGATTCGTGACTGGTGACTCGTTGGAAGCGCCTGCTTCGGCCATCAAGTCACGAGTCACTAGTCACCAGTCACGAGAGAGACGGCCTCCTGGCCGTCTCTCCCGAAGCGGCTTAGATCTTGCCGACCAAGTCGAGCGACGGAGCGAGCGTCTTCTGACCAGGCGTCCACTTCGCCGGGCACACTTCGCCCGGGTGAGTAGCAACGTACTGGGCAGCCTGCACCTTGCGGAGCAGCTCGCGTGCGTCGCGGCCGATGCCGTTGTCGTGGATCTCGGCGACCTTGATGACGCCCTCGGGATTCACGACGAACGTACCGCGCAGTGCGAGACCCTCTTCCTCGATCAGCACGCCGAAGTTGCGCGAGATCTGCTGCGTCGGATCGCCGAGCATCGGGAACTGCACCTTTTTGATCGTTTCGGACGTGTCATGCCACGCCTTGTGCGTGAAGTGCGTGTCGGTGGAGACGGAGTAGATCTCGACGCCGAGCTTCTTGAACTCGGGATACAGATCGGCGAGGTCGCCCAACTCCGTCGGACAGACGAACGTGAAGTCCGCCGGATAGAAGAAAAAGATGGACCACTTGCCCTTCACGTCCGCGTCGGAGACCGGAATGAACTTGCCGTTGTAGTACGCGGTCGTTTTGAAAGGTTTGATGGTCGTGTTGATGATTGCGCTCATTAAGCTGGATCTCCTCAATAGTCGTTACGAATCCGCAACTGCGTTTGGATTCGCAGTCGGCTGAACAAGAATACCGAGCCCAATCTGAGTCCGCTGGCGATTGTTTCAACCGCTTCCATAGACAAAGACTATGGAA
>DATCLP010000476.1:0-8220 GCA_036563855.1 Steroidobacteraceae bacterium
CCGGCGCGCCCGTAATGATGAAGTTGTGGTCGTAACCGCGTCCGAAGCGCAATTGCTCGTCGCGTGCGTCGCGAATCCGAGCTCCGATCACCGTGGACGTTCGGAAGTCGAATGGCGTGCCGGCCACGGGACGTCTCTCGCCGGTCGGAATCAAGGTCTCGTCCACCGGCGTGAACGATTCCGCTGCGATCCGCAGACGATGCCCGAGGATCGTCGTGCCGCTCGCCTCCCCCGCGAGATTGAAATAGGCATGGTTCGTTAGGTTCACGACAGTCGGCTTGTCGGTCGTCGCGCGATAATCGATCGCGAGCTCGTTGTCGTCGCTCAATTCGTAAGTCGCAGTTACGTCGAGCTTGCCGGGATATCCCTCTTCGCCGTCCGGGCTCGTATACGACAGAATGACGCGGGCCGGGGAGCCGCGCTCGACCGAATCGATACGCCAGAGTGCTCGGGCAAATCCCCGCTTGCCTCCGTGCAAATGGTTCGGCCCGTCGTTCTTGGCCAATGTGTACGTCTTACCGTCCAGCGTGAACTTGCCCTTTGCGATCCGATTTGCATAGCGGCCGACCGTCACGCCGAAGTTCTGCGGATTGTCGAGATACTCGGTCGGCGTCGCGTATCCGAGCACGATATCGGCGCTGCGGCCCTGCCGATCCGGAACGGAGAGCGCTTGCAGCGTCGCGCCGATCGCGATGATCCGTGCCGACATTCCCTTTGCATTGGAAAGCTCAACGGCCTCGACGCGGCGGCCGTCGTTCAGCACGCCGAAGGTAACGCGCTTGGCCTCCGCGCCCACGGCCACGTCGGCAGTACCGACAATGATCAATGCATAGATGAAGACGATTCTCATCGCGCACTCCTTGCAAGGCGAGTGACGCAGTCTCGACCGTGCGATCGGTCGACATCAACTCCGGAAATCCGCAAGCCCTTCGTCTCTTCTCAGGTCAATGTCGATGCTGGCCCAGGCATCTATTGCGGATACTTTTCGAGCAGTGCACGCAAGACGCCGTTGGTCCAGCCGAATCCGTCCTGGAGCGGATATTCGCCGCCGCCTCCGCCGACGTCTGCATTCACGACGTCGTATTTCTCCACGAGCTTGCCGGTTCGTTGGAACACGGCAATGTTTTGCGCGATCCAGCGTTGGGCGATCTCCGTCGCAAGCTCTTGCTCGCCGTAGCGGTTCAGTCCTTCGATGGCCATCCATTGCAATGGCGCCCAACCGTTCGGTGCGTCCCATTGCTCGCCGGTCACCACCGGCGTCGTCTTGAGTCCGTGCGGCGCAAGCAAGTGTGCGCGCACGGTCTGGGCAACCGAGCGTGCCTGATCCTCGCTTGCGATGCCGAAGAACAACGGAACGACGGTCGCAGCGCTCAGTCGCTCGCTGACCGCGCCCGCGCGCCAGTCGTAATCGGAGAATGCACCCAGACGTTCATTCCAGAAGTAGCGGCGCACTACTGCCTGCCTCGCCCGCGCAGCGTCGCGGTAGCGCCGCGAAAGCTCCGGCGAGCTCGACTCGAATGCCCGCGAGAGCGTCAGCTCGAGCTGAAAAAGCAGACTGTTGAGGTCCACCGGTACGAGATCGGTCGTTCGGATCGAGCTCAACGTGCGGCCATCGGCGAACCAACGAGAGCTGAAATCCCAACCGCTCTCGGCCGCTGCTCGCAAATGACGATATACCTCTTGCGGGTCCCGTCCGGCGGCTTGTGCCGTCGCGACATCCTCCCGATACGATTCTTCGCGCGGCACTGCACGATCGTCCCAATAACGATTGAGGACGGCGCCGTCCGCGAGTCGAACGACACGCCGGTGCGCTTCGCCGCGTTCGAGCGTGTCCGCGCCGTCCATCCAGAACTCGTGTTCGCGACGGAGCGCCTCGCGATAACGTTCGTAAGTCTCGTGGCCGTCGATGGTCGCCAAGAGCTCGACCATGGCGGCAAAGAACGGCGGCTGCGAACGGCTCAGGTAATACGTGCGGTTGCCGTTGGGCACATGCCCGTAGCGCTCGATCAGGTGGGCGAAGTTGTCGCACATATCGCGAATGAGCTGCACCTCCCCGCTCGCCTTGAGACCGAGCATCGTGAAGTACGAATCCCAGTAATAAATCTCGTTGAAACGCCCGCCAGGCACTATGTAAGGGCGCGGCAAGGGTAAACGACTCGAATATTTCGGTTCCGGCGTCGGCTCGCGTCGCAGTACTTTCCAGAGGCGGTCGATGTGTGCGCGGACGTCTTCGCCGGGGCGTGTCCGATAGGCCGTATCGACGGGAACATTGACCACGAACTCCTGCGCGACGAATGCGCGCAAATCGAACGACGGGTCGTCTTTGCGCTCCCGGTAGTCGGCCAGAATGGCCTCTGGGCTGCGCTTCGGTATCGCATCGACGAAGGTCTTACTGTCGGCGAATACCGCCTGGATCTGTACGGCATGAAACAGCTCGCCGTAGAGCTCAGACGGCAATGGCGACGTGCTGAACGGCTGCGTCGCACAGCCGGCGGCAAGCAGCCCGAACAAATAGCCGCAATAAAGGAGCGCGAGCGAGCTGCGTCTGTGGACGCGAAACTCCATCGATCGATGATTCATGACGCCCGGAGTCACCCCACCTGGCCGATCAGAACTTCACAGTACCGTACAGGGTGAACGAGCGCTCGAACAGCGGACGCGCCATGAAAATTGCGCCAACACCTGTTGCGCCGACATCGGTGCGCGGATTGCCTTCGGTCAACCCGACTTCGTTCGTGAGGTTGTCTCCCACTACTTGCAGACTGAACATGTCGCTCACGTCGAATATCACCCCGGCATCGAGCTTGGTGTACTTCGGCAGCACGACGGTGTTCTCGTCATTCGAGTAGCGCTTGCCGAAGTAACCGTAAGTTGCGTAGATCCGCAGTCGATCATCGAGAAGCCGTAACGTCGGCGTCAATCTACCCATCGTCTTGGGGATGCGGCGAATTGTATTGCCCGTGTTGTCGACCGTCGCACCTGTGAAGCTCTTGTACTCCGGATCCTGGAACGTCAGGCTGAAACCGACGGAGAGGATGTCGATCGGCTCGAATTGACCTTCGATCTCGATTCCGCGAGTACGCGTCGCTGCCGAACGGCGCACGGACGTGCCGTCGGGAAGGATGTCGTTGAAGGTTACGTTGTCGAATTCGGTCTGAAACAAGGTAACGAATGCCGCGAACCGGTCGAGCGACGTCTTGTAGCCGAGCTCGATGTTCTCGACCGAGTCCTTGTCTAGAAAACCCTCCCGCACGTTGTCGAAGTGCGGCAGGCGGGCCGAATCGGTGTAATGCCCGAACACGGCGTGTTCCGGCGTGAATTCGTAATTGAATCCGACGGAGAAGCCGACGTTGTCGAAGCTTTCGTCCACCCGGCGCGAGGCCGACCCGATGAGCGAAGACCAATTGTCATAGCGGGTCAATGGATTTCCGTCCGCATCCTGAGTCGAGCCCTCCCGCAAGGTGCCTTCGATATCCTGCGAGTCGTAACGAACGCCGAAATCCAGACGAAGCGCATCGGTGACGTTCCATTCGTCGGAGACATAGAGCGCGTACGTGAACCCATCATAATCGGTGAGCAAGTTGAACGTCGAATAGCTCGCAAAACCTCTTTCGTCCGTGACGCCCGGCAACAGCAAACGCCTCGGTCGATCGCTCACATCCATCAACAGTTGATTGCCTAGACTCCAACGATCCTTCATCTCGTAATCGGCGATGTAGGCCCCCACGGTCAAGTTGTTGCTGCCGAGCTCGAATGTCACACGCACATCGTCTTGAATCGCCTTGAACTCCTTGTCGACGACCCAGTGACCGTGCACCTGCACGAGACCGGTGGCCGGATACGGTGCACCGCCCTCTACATAGCTGAAGTTCGGGGGCACGCTGTACGACGGCTCTTGGCTTGGGTCGGGGAACGGCTGCGCGGCGTACTCGAGCCCGGTCTTCGGCGCCGCGCCGGAAAAGATTCCGTCGAATCTCACATCGCCGTCCGTGTAACGAATCAAGTTCGTCACGGAGACAGTCTCATTGAGATCGAGCCGCACGCGTCCGCCGATCGTCCAGAGAGAGGGGTGGATACCATCTTCGAGATCCGAGTCCTGCAGCCCGACTTCAGCGGCTGTCACCGGCAATCCGGCGCGCGCGAGATCCGGGCTGTGGAGCGAATAGGAACCGGCATCCTGTCCGTTGACCGCATCAGGATCGGACGGCGACCCTTGCAACGGAATCGGCACGACGAACAACGACCGATCATTGATGTACTTCGCAAAGATTTCGATGTCTCCGGTCTCGAACTGCGAGGCAAGCTTGACTCTGAATTGGCCACCTTCGTCGGCCGTGTAACCCGGATCGCGGATGCCGTCGGATTCGCGGTAGTAGCCGCCCACGGCGATTCCCCAATTGCCACCGAGCGGTGTGCTCCAGGCGACATCGACGCGATAGGCGTCGTAATCGGACACGCTGAGCTTCAGGATGCCTTCCGGTTGGTTCGTCGGGCTGCGAGTAACGAAGTTGATCACGCCGCCGACTGCACCGGTCGTAAAGATCGGCGCGGTGCCGCCGCGCAGTGCTTCGACGCGGTCGATCGTTTCGTCGACGCGAATGAACTGATCCGGGTTGTAGAACGACAGCTCGAAGATCGGATAGATCGGAATTCCGTCTTCCATCAAACCGACGTACTTGTATCCGCCGTCCTGAATGATGCCTCTAGCGAAAACATTCCCTTGCGTCGATCCCGACGTGGATTCGACCCAGAATCCTGGCACCGCCGAAATCAAGTCGGCAGAGCTGGCCGGTGCCTGTTGCGCGATGTCTTCGGCATCGAACGTCGAGATCGCAACGCTCGATTCGAATTTCGTCCGCTCCCTCACGGCAGTACCGGTCACGACGACCTCCTCGACGCCGAAAAGCGCGCCTTGCTGTTGCGTTTCCGCCTGCTGAGCGAACGTGAGAGAGGGAGCACCGAGGGCAACGGCAATCGCTGCTGCAAGTCGAGTTCTGGTGTCCATGTCCTGCTCCCGACGATGTGCGAACGCGAAAGCAGAACGATGCGCGACGCATGTGCTTCACGCCATCCGTTTTGCACGCACGTACAGGCAAGACGTGAAGTTATTACCAGTTCGCTATGTTGCAGCGACGCCTCGTCGGCGTTCTGACGACTTCGAACGGAATGCGAGCATACAACGGCTATCGAGTCGGCTCGATCACTTCGAAACCGCGTGCTCGCAGCTCCTCAAGCAAACCGTCCTCACGCAGCAGCATGAAAATCGGCAACGTCGCGATCGTCGTGCGATGGTTGCGCAGCGCTCGCTCCGCTGCATCGAGCCAGCGGCGATCGGTCTCGGCCGCAAGCTCCGCGAGCTCGGCCTCATCGAGAAATGGCCAACTGCTCGCGTAGAGTCGAGCGGTCGTCATATCCGTATCGGCTTGCGCCCTCAATGCCTCGATGTCGCCGGTTGCCCATGCGTTCGCGCGCATGCGAGCCGTGCGCAAGTCGGCTTCGAGGTTGTTCATCGTCTGTTCGAGGAACGCAATCCCTCTGCGCTCGGCCTCGCGATCGACGGGCACGTGCGAGATTGCTTTCGTGACCTGATGGTCGGTCGTTACCGGCACTTGGTAATCCCTCGCGAGCCGATGCAACTGCTGGAGCACAACATCCGCATTGCCCAACCCCGCCTGCGCAAATGCGTTCGAGCGCAGCACGAGCGCTGCTGTGACCGGTAGCGCCGTTTCTATTTCGTCGTCGTCGCCGATGTACTTGCGTTTCAATGTGCGCCATTGCGCGTACGCTCGGCGAGACAGCAGGCGCCTAAGCGGCTTGCCGCGAATTGCAAACGGATTCTCGCCCCGCACGACGAACGATGCCGAGTAGCTGCCGAGCACTTGCTGGGCCTCGCTGACGATGAGCTCGACTTCCTGCGAGCGCCAGATCATTCGTCGAGGCAACGGTGCGTGCGTCCCGAGAATCCACAACGTGTTGTCGCCGTTTCGAACCTGCCACATGCCCGGGCCGGGATGCTCGCCGGTGACGAGTACCTCCTCAACCGGTAACCCCGTATTCGAATCGACGGCCCGGCCTGCCGGCGACTGTGCGCGTGCCGAAGCCACGAGCGTAATGAGAAAGATGAGTGTCAAGAGCGCGGTCATACGTTCGATGCCGATACGCATCGACGCAGATCGTCGCGAAATCGACTGCCTTGCCATGACCGAAGATTATGCGATTCGCCGGCGGGCTCATGTGATTCAGCTTCGCTTCAGCCAAAACACGCATGCTTACCGAGCGAACCGTCGCCGACCGACGACAGCAAGGGTTGCGAGTGAACCCCAAGCCTGTACGTCATCCCACAAATCGCTTGGCGCGCGTTTCGGCTACGCTTCGAAGCACCTTGGTGAGGAAGTCGGCGCAGCAAGAAAGGCCGGAGTGTATGGAAAAAAGAATCTGCAAGTGGCTGACGATCGTCCTATGCGCCGTCTTCACCCTACCCGGCATGGCGCAGGTCCCAAGCGAAACGCGCGAATACAACGGTGAACCGCTCCGCTCGGCGCGCGCGAAGCCGACCGGACGGATCATCGTGAAATGGCGCGGTCAGGCACGAGCGCTCGATCCCGCCGCGCGCAGCGCTAAGGCTTCCATTGCTTCGGGACTCGCGCTCCGCGCTCGCAAGCCGACGGCGGCCGAGTACGAGGCGCTCGAAGCGGAAAATCCGCTGAGCCTGCGCGAGGTCGAAGCCGCAGCCGCGCGCTTGGCGACGGATCCAGACGTCGAGCTGGCAGTGCCGGAGTACATGCGTAAGCCGCATGCGCTCACGAACGATCCGCTATTGACAGAACAATGGTACTTGCTCAGCGCTCAGCCTTCGGCAACGCGAACCGACAGCGCTTGGGACGTCACGCAAGGCTCTTCGACGATCATTGTCGCCGTGCTCGATACGGGCGTTCGTTTCGAACATCCCGACCTTCAGGGCAAGCTTCTCGATGGCTACGATTTCATCAGCGATCCGGTCATCGCGAACGACGGCGACGGACGCGATGCCGATGCGTCGGATCCCGGCGATTGGGTGACGCTGGCAGACGTGCAGCAGAATCCGAACGACGTCCTGGATGAGGACTGTCTTTCCGACTCCGGCGGGCCGCGGAACAGCTCTTGGCACGGCACGCGCGTCGCGGGTTTGGTCGGCGCACAGACGAACAACGGCGACGGCGTTGCCGGCAACGCCTGGAATACACGCATTCTGCCCTTGCGAGTGCTCGGCAAGTGCGGCGGCCGAGATCTCGACATCATCGATGCCATGCGCTGGGCGGCTGGAATCCCGGTCGATGGAATCGCGAATCCGACGCCGGCGCACATCATCAACTTGAGCTTGGGCGGCGAAGGCCCGTGTCATCCGCTGTACCAGCAGGTCGTCGCCGAGATCACTGCGCGCGGCGTCCTGATCGTCGCTTCCGCCGGCAACGAAGGCGTACAAGTCAGTGCCCCTGCAAACTGCAATGGTGTGCTCGGCGTAACCGGCTTGCGGCACATCGGTACGAAAGTCGGCTTCAGCAATCTCGGGCCGCAAGTCGGTATCGCGGCGCCAGGCGGCAACTGCGTGAACGTGCAGATCGGGCAGCCGTGTCTGTTCTCGATCGTTGTGGCGACAAATACGGGTTCGACAACGCCGGCTGCAAGCAGCTACTCGGACGCGCTCAATTACAACGTCGGCACGAGCTTTTCCGCGCCGATGGTGGCAAGCGCCGCCGCGCTCTTGCTGGCGGTCAACCCGACTCTGACGCCGGCACAGACGATTGCCCTACTGAAAGACAGCGCCACGCCGTTTCCAGTGAATCCCGCCGTTCAGTCGTGCAGAGTCCCGACGTCTTCGAGCGCGCCTCAGCTCGAAGAATGCAATTGCACGACGGAAACCTGCGGCGCCGGCATGCTGAACACGGGGGCGGCGATCGCCGCCGCGCTGAGGCCGCTCGCAGTCATCACGACGAACGGCAATATCGCGCCAGGCGCGACGATCGGCATCGACGGATCGAGCAGCTTCTCGACCCAAGGACGCTCGATCGTCACATATCAATGGAGTGTGCACGATGTCACCGGAACGACGCCGACGATCGCCGATGCAAACGCACAAACGACTACATTGAGCATTCCCGCCGAAACGCAATTCACGCTGCGATTGACGGTGACGGACGACCAAGGCGCGCACGACACGAAAGATCTCGCGCTGTCGACGGT